>NZ_DLOC01000008.1:0-19138 GCF_002478465.1 Empedobacter sp. UBA7494 | reverse complement strand
TAAATCTGCTTTTTTGTTATTTTATCATTTCAGAAAACGGAATAATAATCTCATATCCTTTTTCTTTAAAATAATCGTTCATTCCTTCTCTATACGTCACTAAAACAAAATCTCCGCCCCAAGCTCCGAGGCTTTTTACAGCTCCTAAATAATCAGGAAAATGCAATTCTTTGACTTGCGAAATTTGCATAAAATCTCCTAATCGTGCTTGATATTCATCTAAAATAGATTCTAAATCAGTTAAATTCTCAACTTTAGTTGCTTGAACAACCAAATCAGAAAGCTCTTGAATCATTTTCCAATCTTTTGATTTGTTCTTATAATGATTTCCAACAACGGCTTGTGTATCTTGCTTTTGATTAAGATAAACAAAATAAAGTTGATCTTTAAAATTCCAATTCAATTCTAAATCTTCTACTTCGATAGGATTATTCGAAAACAAAATGGGCTGATGATGATGCGCACATGCAATATCATAACCACTTGTATTGAAGGTTAATTGATTCAGTTCAAACGGATTTATTTCAATCCATTGGCTAATTAAATCAATCAAAGTCGAGCTACTTCCCAATCCCCATTCTTGCGGATATTCTAACTTCGTTAAACATTGATAACTATTATTAGAATTGAAAAAATCAGGATTTAACGATTTAGCTTGTTTTAAAATCATTTGTAATGATTGACTTAATTTATCATTTGTAGAAGAAATTATTTCTAAATCATTCAATCTAATTTCAGCTTCAAACCAAATAGAATTATCAAATTTTGTCGCTTTCCAAGTGATTAAATTTTCTGTTTCTGATGAATTTTCTACAAACAAACATTGCCCATATTTCGTGGGCAATGCAAATGCTTTCGCTCCATCAATTACAATATATTCCCCGATAAGGAATAATTTTCCATTGGAACGGTATGTTTTCATTTATTTTAGATTTGTGCCGAAGAAGTCGCAACCTCTCTGTTTATTTTCTTCACTAAACCTTGTAAAGTGTTTCCTGGTCCAACCTCAATAAATTCAGTCGCACCATCAGCAATCATATTTTGTACAGATTGCGTCCATTTTACAGGAGCAGTTAATTGTGCAATCAAGTTTTTCTTGATTTCTGCAGGATCTGTAACGGCAGTTGTACTTACATTTTGATATACTGGACAAATTGGCGTATTGAATGTTGTTTCTTCAATGGCTTTTGCTAATTCTTCTTCTGCAGGTTTCATTAAAGGTGAATGAAAAGCTCCACCAACAGGTAAAACTAAAGCACGTTTTGCGCCTAATTCTTTCAATTTTTCACATGCTACGTTAACCGCTTCAATCTCTCCAGAAATCACTAATTGACCTGGGCAATTGTAATTTGCAGCAACTACAACTCCATCAATTTCTGCACAAGCATCTTCAACAATTTTGTCTTCTAATCCTAAAATTGCAGCCATTGTTGATGGATTAGCTTCACAAGCAGCTTGCATTGCTAAAGCACGTTTGTACACTAATTTTAATCCAGATTCAAAATCTAACGTTTCATTTGCAACTAAAGCAGAAATTTCTCCTAAAGAATGTCCTGCAACCATTTCTGGTTTAAAATCTGGTAAAGTTTTCGCTAAAATAACAGAATGTAAAAAAACTGCAGGTTGTGTAACTTTTGTTTGTTTTAGGTCTTCTGCAGAACCTTCAAACATAATTGATTTTATATCAAATCCTAAGATTTCGTTTGCTTTATCAAATAATTCTTTTGCGATTTCAGAATTTTCGTACAAGTCTTTACCCATTCCAGAGAATTGAGCACCTTGTCCTGGAAAAACATATGCTTTCATTGTATTATTTTTAATGTATGACAAATGTATAATAAAATCCTAAACTTCTTTATTTAACCTAAGTTTTGATTTTCTTTTCTATAAATTTCGTCCAAATATTTATAACGATTTGCAACAGAAATTGCATGTAGTTTTGCAATTGTATAACCATCTTTTCCATCTAAAAAACCAAGTCTCATTACGAAATAATTTAAAAAACGATAGGCAGGTTTTATAATATAATGATAAAATGATGGTTTCAGATTTTTAAGACGAAGTTCTTGTGCTCGTAAGCGAGAATAACTATTCAGTTTGTCTAAATATTCTTGTTCATTATCAAATGTAAAATGATCAAGTTTGTTTGTTAAATAACCTGTTCTACCATTACATTCTATAATCTCATGAACCATTCTATCTGATTTGTATTGAGATTTAGATTTTTTAAAAATTCGAACAGCTTTATCATTTTGCATGCCCGAATATTTGATATGCTTCTTCTTAAAAAAGAATTTTCTATAAACATAATACGCATCAAATTTTGGCTGATTTTTAATAGTAGAAACCATCTCTTTTATCAATTCTGAAGGAATCCCTTCGTCGGCATCAAAAAAGGTAACCCATTCGTTATTTGCCAGTGAAATGGAATAGTTTCGTTGACTCGTAAAATTATCAAACTTACGTTTTACAAATTTTACTTTAGGATTTTGCAACGCTATTTCCTCTGTTTTATCAGTGCTATAAGAATCTACTATAATTATTTCTTCAGCATATTGTCCAACATGATTTAAATATCGTTGGATGTTTTTCTCTTCATTATAAGTTATTAGTAAAGCTGTAATTTTAGTAGACATTGATTCTATAGAATAATCTTTTTGAGTTTCTAATTCAACGCTTTTATCTGATTTAAATTGTCGTTCAATTTCATTCTGATCAAGAAATTTTTGTAATTTGTCTTTAAACAATTCAAAATCAAAGAATGAATAGAATTCATCAACTCGTTTTTTTATTCTTCGGTTATTTAGATCTGCAAACTTTTCGGGAAAATAATCTTTCAAATGAACACTTGTGTGATTAATTCCATCTTCGAAAGTTGCCCAAACTTTTTTATCAATCCAAGGAGAAAAAATAATAAATGATCTTTTCCCTAAAGCTTTCGACATATTAATTGCCCCTCCATCATTTCCAACAATCACATCACATTCATTTGCAATTGCAATAAATTGACGCAAATCATTACCCAACAATTCAAAATAAACTTTCGATTTGGTTTCATCAGATAATTGATTATAAACTTCCTTGGCTTGTGGTAACTGTTTCGGAAAATAATTGAATAAAATATTGACATTATAATGTTGACCAATAAAATCAATCATTTTTGCCATTTCATTCAACGGATAAGTTTTTGAAGGATCAGAACCAAGCAAACTAATCATAACCGTTTTACGAGTAGAATCAACTTGATGTTTTGTAAATAAATCTTTCGCAAAGTTTATTTCTTCTTCTGTTAAATATAATTTTGGTTCTGTAGCCAAAGGAATTTTAATTCCTAAAGGCTTCAATAAAGACAAACGATGTTCGATTGCTAAACCTAAATATGAATTTGGTTCGTCATGTTTTTCTACATTATCTGTATACAAAAACGTTCTTCCAATCTTTTTGTACGATATTTTTTTTGGTGCGTTATTGATAAAAACATCTACCCAACTCTGTAATTTTGAGTAAGCATCAATTACAATATCGTATTTATTTTGATTAACTTTTTTCGAGAATTTAATCAAATTCATCAAACCTTTGTTTTCTTTTTCATCGAAGACAATTTTATGATCGATGTATGGATTATTCTCTAAAACAGGCAAAGTATTACTATTGATTAAATAATCAACAATAGCATTTGGATAAGCTTTTTTGATATTTTCGCACAACAATGATGTGATTAAAACATCGCCTATCATCTTGTGTTGGATAATCAAAATTTTCATAAAACATAGTTATAAAGCAAAACTACTAAAATATGTTTGATTCGAAAATAAAAAAATCCTCAACAAAACCGCTGAGGATTATATTTTATAAAATTTATTCTACTTAAACCGCCACATTATGCTCGCGTAATGCATCGTTTAATGAAGTTTTTTTATCTGTAGACTCTTTACGAGTTCCGATGATCAAAGCACATGGAACTTGGTATTCACCTGCAGCAAATTTCTTTGTGTAAGAACCTGGAATAACTACTGAACGAGCAGGAACATAACCTTTGATTTCTACTGGTTCGTCACCTGTAACATCAATAATTTTAGTTGATGCTGTTAACACTACATTTGCTCCTAAAACCGCTTCTTTACCTACACGAACTCCTTCTACAACGATACAACGAGATCCGATGAACGCATTATCTTCAATAATTACTGGCGCAGCTTGCAATGGCTCTAAAACTCCACCAATTCCTACACCACCAGATAAATGAACATTTTTCCCAATTTGAGCGCAAGAACCTACAGTAGCCCAAGTATCAACCATTGTTCCTTCGTCCACATACGCACCAATGTTTACATAAGAAGGCATTAAAATAACTCCCGTAGAAATATACGCACCATAGCGAGCAACAGCATTGGGAACAACACGAATTCCTTTTTCAGCATAGTTACGTTTCAATTCCATTTTATCATGGTATTCAAAAATTCCTGCTTCTAAAGTTTCCATTTTCTGAATTGGGAAATACATTACAACTGCTTTTTTCACCCATTCGTTTACTTGCCAATCTTCACCTACTGGTTCTGCACAACGTAATTGTCCGTTATCTATTAACTCAATTACTTCACGAATTGCAGTTTGTGTTGACTCTTCTTGTAACAATTCTCTATTGTACCAAGCTTTTTCTATGATTTGTTTTAAATTCTCCATCTTTATTAATAATAGCCACAAATATAAAAATTATAATCAAGGGATTTCAAAGAGATTATTTATTATTGAATCGTTTTTTTAAATTTGCTAAATGTCACGAATATTAGCGTTAGATTACGGAGGAAAAAGAACAGGCGTTGCCGTAACCGATGAATTGCAAATTATAGCTTCGCCAGTTGATACAATTGATACATCAAAATTGATGGATTTCTTGAAACAATATATCGAGAAAGAAAACGTTTCTGACCTTGTAGTTGGATTATCTGTTCGTTTTTCAGGAGAATTAAATGAGATAGAAAATCAAATTCAACCTTTTTTGAAAAAATTTTCTGAACAATTTCCGTTGATTAAAATTCATCGTGAAAATGAGATGTTTACCTCAAAAATGGCTTCTCAAGCAATGTTTGCTGGAGGAATGAAAAAGAAAAAACGTCAAGAAAAAGGAATGGTCGATAAAGTGAGTGCCGTAATAATTTTACAATCATTTTTATCACATAAACTATAACAAATTGTATCTTTGCCGTTAAATTAATAAAAAAAGATCAGAAAATGGTATTACCAGTTGTAGCTTACGGAGATCCTGTCTTGCGTAAAGTTTCACAAGAAATCGATCAAGATTATAAAAATTTACAAGAACTGATCCAAAATATGTTCGATACAATGTATGACTCTAACGGAGTTGGTATCGCAGCACCTCAGATCGGGAAAGATATACGTTTATTTGTTGTTGATTGCTCGCCTTTCGAAGAAGATGAAGATTATGATGATGTAAAAGATGAATTAAAAGATTTCAAACGTGTTTTCATCAATCCAAAAAAAATCAGTAGTTCAGAAGGAGACGAATGGGCTTTTACAGAAGGATGTTTGAGTATTCCTCACATTCACGAAGATGTAACACGTCCAGAATCGGTAACTTTAGAATATTTTGATGAAAATTGGGTGAAACATACCGAAACTTTTTCGGATATTCGCGCTCGAGTTATTCAACACGAATACGATCATTTGGAAGGAAAGCTTTTTATTGACTATATTTCGAGCTTTAAAAAGAAATTAATAAGTAATAAATTAAAAAATATAACAAAAGGGAAAGTAAACACGAGTTACAAAATGAAATTCCCTTCATAGACCCTTAAACATAATAGAATATGGATTTATCAAGAGTTATCGCAATTTCAGGAAAACCAGGATTATACCGTTTAGTTTCTCAAACAAGAGGTGGTTTTGTTGTTGAAGATTTAGAAAAAGGTAAAAAAATCTCAATCGCTTCTAACTACAATGTTAGTTTATTAGACAACGTTGCTATTTACGGAGTATCACAAGAATTTCCTTTGGCTGAAGTTTTCTTCAGAATTTACAAAAAAGAAAACGGAGGAGAAACGATCGATTACAAAACTTCTGGTACAGAATTGCGTAAATATATGGAAGAAGTTTTACCAGAATATGACGATTCAAGAGTTTATGATTCTGATTTGAAAAAATTATTCCAATGGTATAATATCTTACACAAAAACGGATTATTAAACATCGACTTAGCTGCTGTAGAAGCTGCAATGGCTGCTCAACAAGCACAAGAAGCTCCTGTTGCTGAAGTAGAAGCTACAGAAGAAGTTGTTGTGGAAGAAAAACCAAAAAAGAAAGCTCCTGCTAAAAAGGCTGCTGACAAAAAAGAGGCTGAAGAAAAACCAGCTAAAAAAACTGCTGCTAAAAAAACAACAGCAAAAAAAGATAAAGACGCTGAATAATTAGAGATGAATACACGTAAAGATCAATTACAGGCTTTCGAAAGATTGTTGGATATAATGGATGAATTACGTGAAAAATGTCCGTGGGATCGTAAACAAACAATGGAAACATTGCGTACGTTATCTATCGAAGAAATTTATGAACTTTCGGATGCTATCATCGAAAAAGATTCGGATGAAATAAAAAAAGAACTAGGTGATGTTTTTCTTCACCTAGTTTTTTATTCTAAAATCGCATCAGAGCAAAACAACTTCGATGTTGCTGATGTTTTAAATGGTATTTGTGACAAATTAATTCATCGTCATCCACATATTTACGGGGATGTAGAAGTAAATACAGAAGAAAAAGTGCTTCAAAATTGGGAACAAATCAAGCTAAAAGAAGGCAATAAATCTGTACTTTCTGGCGTTCCTACTTCTCTCCCAGCAATGGTAAAAGCATACCGAATTCAAGACAAAGTAAAAGGTGTTGGATTTGAATTTGAAAATTCTGATCAAGTTATTGATAAAATTATCGAGGAAATTAATGAATTCAAAGAAGAACAAAATCCTACTGATAAAGAGATGGAATTTGGTGACATTTTATTTTCTTTAATTAATTATGGACGATTTAATGGCATCAATTCTGAAGATGCTTTAGAAAGATCGAACAAAAAATTTATCGCACGTTTTCAGAAAATAGAAGAAATCGCGAAAGAAAATGGTCAAAACATAGCTAATTTAACCATTTCCGAATTAGATAAATTATGGAATTTAGCGAAAAATTCGCTAGTGTAAACTTAACACTATAAAGTTTATTCAAATCAACGAAAACGTTGTAATCAGCTATTTTAACACTATTATAAATAACTTTTATCGACACCAATAAAACAAAGTATTACAAATTATTGTGCACGCACAGAAAACCGACATATATTTGCAATGGTTATAGCGGGCAATAGCTTGTAATAATGGAAGGAAGTTTGTTTACTAAGTAAACAGTTTTCTCATTTTTTTGTGGTTTTGATGAAAAGGTGACTTAAAGTCGCCTTTTTATTTTTTATAAACTTCTATTTAAAATCACAATTCATAACAATCCTTTTTTATCTGAATAATTTGTAAATTTGTAGAATGCAGTTTCAATTAAATTCTGAATTCAAGCCTACCGGTGATCAACCAAAAGCTATTGAAGAATTATCAAATGGTATTCTAAATAATGATCGTTATCAAACACTTTTGGGTGTTACAGGTTCTGGTAAAACATTTACAATCGCGAATGTTGTACAAGATGTGCAACGTCCAACTTTGGTTTTGGCACATAACAAAACGTTGGCGGCACAGTTGTATATGGAATTCAAAGAATTTTTTCCGAATAATGCAGTCGAATATTTCGTTTCTTACTATGATTATTATCAACCCGAGGCATATATTCCTTCGTCTGGAACCTATATCGAGAAAGATTTATCAATCAATGAAGAAATTGAAAAGCTTCGTTTAAGTACTACTTCTTCCCTACTTTCTGGTCGTCGTGATATTTTGGTTGTGGCTTCAGTTTCGTGTTTATATGGTATTGGAAATCCAACAGAATTTCATAAAAATGTGATTCAGATAGAAACGGGGCAAATTATTTCGAGAACAGCTTTTTTACATAAATTAGTTCAAGCTTTATATTCGAGAACAGAAGGCGCTTTTCAACGCGGAAATTTTAGAATTAAAGGTGATACATTAGATATTTTTCCTGCTTATGCGGATGATGGAATCAGAATTAATTTCTTTGGTGATGAAATCGAAGAAATCTCTGTTTTCAATGTTGAAACAGGTAAAACTTCAACTAAATTAGATAAAATTAATATTTATCCAGCCAATCTTTTTGTTACTTCTAAAGACACTTTAAATGGTGCAATTGCTGATATTCAGATCGATTTGGGTAAACAAGTTGAATATTATCATGAAATCGGAAAACATCTCGAAGCAAAACGTTTGCAAGAACGTACTGAATTCGATTTGGAAATGATCAAAGAATTGGGATATTGTTCTGGAATCGAGAATTATTCGAGATACTTAGACGGTCGCGAACCAGGAACTCGTCCATTCTGTTTGTTAGATTATTTCCCAGAAGATTATTTGATGGTGATTGATGAGTCGCACGTTACAGTTTCTCAAGTTCATGCAATGTATGGTGGAGACCGCTCGCGCAAGGAGAATTTAGTAGAATATGGTTTCCGACTTCCAGCTGCAATGGACAATCGTCCGTTAAAATTCGAAGAATTTGAAGCTTTACAAAATCAAGTGATTTATGTTTCAGCAACACCTGCGAATTATGAATTAGAAAAATCGGAAGGAGTTGTTGTAGAGCAAGTCATTCGTCCAACAGGATTATTAGATCCAATTATTGAAATTCGTCCTACGCAAAATCAAGTCGATGATTTGATGGAAGAAATCAATAAACGAGTAGAGTTAGACGAACGTGTTTTGGTCACTACTTTAACGAAACGAATGGCGGAAGAGTTAACGAAATATTTGACAAAATATGGCGTTCGATGTCGTTATATTCATTCTGACGTGGATACGTTAGAACGTGTTCAGATTATGGCTGATTTACGGGCTGGTTTATTTGATGTTTTGGTTGGTGTTAATCTTTTGAGAGAAGGTTTAGATTTACCTGAAGTTTCTCTGGTTGCAATTTTGGATGCTGATAAAGAAGGTTTCTTAAGAAGTCATCGTTCTTTAACGCAAACGGTTGGTCGTGCTGCTCGTAACGTGAATGGTTTGGCGATTATGTACGCAGATAGAATTACAGATAGTATGCAATTAACGATTGATGAAACAAATCGTCGTCGTGAAATTCAAATGAAATACAACAAAGATCACAATAAAGTTCCGCAAGCTTTAAACAAAAAAATAACGAAACTAAGTTTAGCTGCAGCAGATTTTGAAGAAAATCCTTACGAACAAAAACATTTGATTCAACAAGCAGCAGAGATTAATGAAAATTATTCGACAGAAGATAAAGAGAAATTGGTACAAAAATTGCAGAAAGAAATGGAAAATGCTGCAAAAAATTTAGATTTTATAAAAGCAGCCGAATTAAGAGATCAAATTCAACTCTTAACCAAAGAATAGCACGTTTTTTTCAACATTTCAATGAAAATTTTTAAGAATACATTTTTTTTAACTCTATCGTTTTTTACCATTTTATCATCTTGTAACACACAGATTTTAAAATCATCTTCAAATAATGAATTGCTTGAAAATGAAGAAAGTAGTTTAGTTCATACACGTGAATTAAAGATTTTCAAGAGATTTGATACTCTTGAAAAATTTAGTAGAAATCAAAATTATACGGGTTTTGGAAAATGGATAAATAATTTATCCTTAAAAAATAACAATACGCCTGTTTATACATTTGATGGACAAAAAAAATCTAATCCCAATATTTATGTTGGAGTTTTAGATTTGGAACAACCCAAGAAAAATGTTCAATTTAATTCAAATGCAATCATGAGTTTGCGTTTAGAATATTTTTACCGTGAAAAAAAATACAATGAAATAGATAAATTAGCGAAAGTTTTAGCGAATCCAATTACATATACAACATTTGTAAAAGGGGATTATTCTTATCCAAAATTCATGGATTATTTGACGCATTATTTAGAAAATAGCAATTCTCAAACAATTGCTCAACTTCTAAAACCTATTTCAATCAAAGAAATTCAAATTGGTGATGTATTTTTTCAAAAGGGAAATATAAAAAGTCATGCTGTAATGGTAATTGATTTAGCGAAAGATAAAAATGGGAATAAAATATTCATTTTGGCTCAAAGTTATTATCCAAGTCAAGACATTCATATTCTTTCTAATCCAAGCAACGATTTAATCTCACCATGGTATATTGCAAAAGAAGGCACACTTCTTACACCCGAGTGGAGATTTTTGTCTTCGGACTTGATGCGTTTTAAATAACATTTTACTTTTTCAATCCTTACATTTTACTTAAATTTGTTGTTCAAAGCCTCAAAGTAAACAACAATACAGTAAATAATCGATAATGCAAAGAGTATATTTAGACAATGCAGCAACCACAGCAATTCGTCCAGAAGTAGTTGACGAAATGGCAAATGTGATGAAAAATGTTTTCGGAAATCCATCTTCTACCCACGTTTTTGGTAGAGAAGCCAAGGCACTTATAGAAATGGCTCGAAAGAACATTGCCCAGCGTTTGAATGTTTCTCCTGCCGAAATTTATTTTACTTCTTGTGGGACAGAATCTAACAATACGATTATACGTTCTTGTGTAAATGATTTAGATGTTACACGTATCATTACTTCGGATATGGAGCACAAATGTGTACAAGAAAGTATCAAAGATTTAGAATATCGTGGAAAAGTTGAAGTAATCCGCATCAATATTCAGAAAAATGGAGACATTGATTATGCTCAATTAGAGGAATTGGTTAAAGATCAATCTAAAAAAACATTGGTTTCTTTGATGCATGCCAACAACGAAATTGGAAATTTAACAGATGTTAAACGTATTTCGCAATTGTGTCAAGAAAATAATACATTGTTCCACACAGATACGGTACAAACAGTTGGTCATTACGATTTAGATTTCCAAGATTTGGGAATGGATTTCGCTTCTTGTTCAGCGCACAAAATTCATGGACCAAAAGGTGCTGGATTTTTATATGCAAAAAAAGCTTCGCATTTAAAAGCCTTGATTGCTGGAGGAGGACAAGAAAGAGGAATGCGTTCTGGTACCGAAAATGTGTATGGAATTGTTGGGCTTTCGAAAGCTTTTGATTTAGCAATTGATGAGTTAGAAGCTCATGTTAATCACATCAAAGAAATTAAACAATATACAATCGATCAATTAAAATCAGCTATTCCAGAAGTTTCTTTCAATGGATTATCAGATGATTTAGACAAAAGTTTGTATGCATTATTAAGCATCAAATTACCATTCCATGATAGCTTAATCGGATTCGAATTAGAATTAGCTGGTATCGCTGTTTCACAAGGAAGTGCTTGCAGTTCTGGTGCAGCAAAAGTTTCATTAGTTATGCAAACATTGTACACAGAAGAAGAAATTGATCAAATGACGCCTTTACGTGTATCTTTTTCATACGAAACAACTAAAGAAGATATTGATGTCTTAGTTGGAACATTGAAAAAAATCGCTGAAAAACATCAATTACAAAACGCTTAATGTCTGATTTCAATCAACTTGATATTCTAATTTTAATTGCATTAGCTTTTGGTTTTATCAACGGATTTTTCAAAGGTTTTATTTCTCAATTAATTGGGTTAGTCGGTTTTTTTGTAGCTATTTGGTTAAGTTTCAAATTTTATCAAATCATCGAAGTTTATGTCGATTCATACAACATTGTAGCAGACAGTTTAACTTCTTTGGTTGCGTTAGTTATTACATTTACAATTGCTTTTTTCACGATAAAATTAGCGTCAAGTTTAACGCAAAAAACGGTAGAAGCAGTTGGTTTAGGAATCATTAATCGATTTAGTGGAGCGGCATTAGGATTAATAATCTCTTTACTTTTAACATCAAGTATTTTGTATTATATCGATCCGATTTTAGAACTAGGATTTAAAGAAACAAAAGACGAAAGCCAGATTTTACCAATTTTGAACGAAAGTTCTCAAATCATCAAAAATTCTATCTTCGAAACAAAAGATAATTTAAGGACAGAATCCCAAGATTCTATTCATTTATAATCATACAAAGACAGCTTTTTTCAAGCTGTCTTTTTTCTTAACATTAATTTTATAAAAGGCACAAAAATTATCTAAAGAGATCAAAACAATTAATTTAAGATCAAAAAACGATTCTTAGAAGTCGTTTTTTTATGATTTTATTTTTAATAACGACATATTGTGTCGTATAAAATCGTTCCTTTGTTTAAATTTTAAGATTATGAACAGCGCAATCATACTTTCATCCATCCTTTTTTTTATCATAGGAGCCGTTATCAGTTTTTTATATTCAAAATCGAAAGCAAATTCAGCCATAATTGGAAATGAAATAAAATACCAAGAACTTCATAAACAATATGATTCGCTAAAAAATGAATTTATCGAAATAAAAGATGATGCAAATTTCAATTTGGATCAATGGCAAAAAGAGCGCGAAAAAAATACAGAATTAACGGTTCGCCATCAAGAAGCAATGAAAGCTGTGGAGGATCAGAAATCGTTTATGCTCGAAACTAATGAACGATTAAAAGAGCAATTTGAAGCACTTTCAGCTCAAGTTTTGAAAAGTAATAACGAACAATTTCTTGATTTAGCGAAAACAACATTGGATAAACATTTTTCTAATTCTCAAAATGATTTAGAAAAACGTCAACAAGCAATTGATTCGTTAATCAAGCCATTAAATGAAAGCTTGAATAAATTTGACGGAAAAATATCCGAAATAGAAAAAGCTCGAGAAGGTGCTTATTCAGAAATTAAAGTTTTCTTAGATTCAATGCGTGGTACAACTGATAAATTGCTAAAAGAAACCAATACATTAGTTTCTGCTCTTAAAACTTCACACACAAGAGGAAAATACGGAGAAATTGGTTTGCGACGTGTGGTTGAATTTGCTGGAATGTCGTCTTTTTGTGATTTTGAAGAACAAACTTCTGTTCAATCAGAAAATGGTTTGCTTCGCCCAGATTTAATCGTTAATCTTCCTGGAAATCGAAAAGTAATTGTAGATTCTAAAGTTCCGTTAAACCAATATATGCTTGCGTTCGAAACGGAAGATGAAAATTTGAGAAAACATCATTTGCAAATGCACGCGAAAGCTGTACGCGAACATTTAAAGAATTTGAGTTCTAAGGCTTATTGGAATCAATACACAGAAGCACCCGATTATGTGGTGATGTATCTGCAAATTGAAAGTTCTTTTGGTGCTGCGTTAGAATTGGAGCGAACTTTGATAGAAGATGCACTAAACAATAGAATAATTATTGCAACACCAACTACTTTGATTACAATGCTTCGCACAATTGCGTTTAGCTGGCAACAATTAAATGTTGCGGAAAATATATATCAAATGCGAGATGCTGGAATAGAGTTATACAATCGTGTGAATGTTTTAATACAACATTTAGCTACGGTTGGTCATAATCTAAACCAAGCAACCCAAAGTTACAATAAAGCTATAGGTTCGCTAGAAAATCGATTTATTCCGCAGGTTAAAAAGCTGAAAGAAATCGGTGGAACTTTAATGGAAAAAGAAATTTCGGAAACTAAGCCAATTGATACAATGATTCGTTCAATAAATAACTTGGATATTCAATAATCATTCTATATTTGTACAACTTTTAGAGAGAATGAAAACAAGCCTATTTACCTTGATTTTACTATATTCTCCTGCTATTTTTGCGCAGGTGAATTTTGAAGAAAAATCTGTACAGGTAAAACCAAATTTAGAATTAAACAAAATATATAACTACTCATTTACAGATCGTAACTTTTCGATATCTGTAAATGACACGGTGTCTAAAGTCATCAACCAATCAAATAAATCGATGGAATTGGTTGACAAGAATGATTTTGCCAATAAGTATACATTTGTAAATGGTAAAAATCAATCTAATGATCCTGACGAATTTTACCGCGATTTTATCAATAATTCTGAAGGAATAGAATACGAATTCACAACAAATCCTTCTGGAGAATTTTTAGAATTATTAAATGTTCCTCAGATTGAAGAAAAACTGCTTAAAATAACAGATAAACTTGGCAAACAGCGCAAAAAATCTGATGATTATAAGGCAAATATTGCGTACATTGAGGAAATGGTCAAATCGAAAACATATGTTCCGTATGTTTTTGAGCAAGAAATTCACGTTTTCAATTATTTTAATGGACAATATTTTCGTTTAGGTGAAACATATGAAGGAAAATCTGTACAGGAAAATATTTTTGGATTTCCAATTTCTTCTACAACAAATACTTATCTAAAAGACATCAACAAAGAAAAAGGTACGTATACAATTGCTTCTGACCAAAATTTGAGCAAAGATGATTTTGAGAAATTATGGGAAGAAATGGCGTATTATATGTTGAATGACGCTAAACTGAATTTGTCGCAAGAACAGGTAAAAAAAGAAATCAAAAAATATTCAGAAACAGTTGAATTAAAAGTAAAATATGAAAATACATACGATTTGAATTCAATTTTAATCAAATCTGAATATTTATTTAGCTTAAACATTGGTTCTAAGAAAACAGTTAATCAATTAAGTATAAAACTTTTAAATGACTAAGTTTTATTTTTTAACGAATTTCAAACTTCATTTTAGATAATTTGCTCTATTTTTGAATTAGTTTGATTGCTTATAAATGAAAATTAACTTTACATATTATCTGTTTTTTCTATTTTTTTCGATAAAAATATTCGCTCAAGATCCTATTCAAGATACAATTTCACCGGTTGTTGAAAATGATACTATTTTTAATGCACCTCAGGAAACGATTATTTTCCCGAAAACATATTGGAATATTGGAAACGAAAAACGATATAATGTAACAACAAGTGAAGTGAAATTGGAAGATGATACGATTTCACATCAAGAACAATATACTTATAACGTTATTATTCAGATTGAAAATGTCTATCAAAATGAAACCATTGTAAAGTGGAATTTTAGAAATGTACAATTCAATTCAAAATCATTTTTAAATAATCCTTTTTCGTTAGTTAATAATGTTTCGATTTCCTTTAAAATAGATCAAGACGGACGATTTTTAGGTTATACAGATTTAGATAAAACGATTAAACAATTGGTTTTATCTTCAGAAGATTTAGAGAATAAATATTTGGATAATCCTACTGCGATTGCGTTAATCAAAAAGAATCTTCAACAATATTCTACAGAAGAAAATATTGTTAAATTATTTGACAAAGACATTCGTCAATTCCATCATTTTTATGGAAAAAGTAATTTTACTTTAAAAAGTGAGCCTTTTGTTTATAAGTCGTACTTGGACAATTTATTCAGCACTTCTCCTACTCCAGCGACAACAGAATTGAAATTGAATGAGATTGGAGTTTCGCAAACCAATTACATTATGTCAAGTTTTCAGGAAGCCGATAAAGATTGGTTGGCCAATTCTTGGTATACTTATCTAAAAGAATTAGCAACAAAATTAGGAACAGAACAACCATCTGAAAATAGATTGAAAGACGATATCAAATATTATGTAAAAACAACTTCTCGTATCAAAGATAATGGATGGATTTCGTATAGTATCGAAACCAAAAAGGTGAAATTTCAAGATACGGATTACACGTTAGAGCGTCGTTTTGAGTTAGTAGACTAAAACTCGCATCAATACTGATAATTCTTACATTATTAAATCATAAAAACTTCGTGAATCAAGATTATTTTTCATAATTTTGCATTCATTTTATATAAATTATATTCACTATGCAATTGTCTGAACAAGAAATTATTCGTAGAGAAAAACTACAACAATTAAGAGACTTAGGCGTTGAGCCTTACCCTGCCGAAGAATTCGTGGTAACTTCTAATTCTAAAGAAATTAAGGAAAAGTACGAAGAAGGAAAGGTTGTCAAGCTTGCCGGACGATTGATGAGTGTTCGTGTAATGGGGAAAGCTTCTTTCGCTGAGTTACAAGATAGCGAAGGTCGTGTACAGGTTTATATCTCGAGAGATGATATTTCTTCGTCTGAAGAAGGAATTGAGTACAATACAATTTTCAAGAAATTGATGGATATCGGAGATTTTATTGGAATTGAAGGATATGAATTCAAAACTAAAGTGGGTGAAATTTCTGTTCACGTAACAAAATTAACGTTGTTATCAAAAACTTTACGTCCATTACCAATTGTAAAAACTGACGACGAAGGTCATGTATTTGATGCTTTTACAGATCCAGAATTGCGTTACCGTATGCGTTACGTAGACATGGTTGTAAACCCACACGTGAAAGAAATTTTCTTAAAACGTACACGTTTATTCAATGCAATGCGTAATTTCTTCAACGATCGTGGATACATGGAAGTCGAAACTCCAGTTTTACAATCAATTCCTGGAGGTGCAGCAGCTCGTCCGTTTATTACGCATCACAATGCATTAGATATTCCATTATATTTAAGAATCGCGAACGAATTATATTTAAAGAGATTAATCGTTGGTGGTTTTGATGGAGTTTACGAATTTTCTAAAAACTTCCGTAACGAAGGGATGGATCGTACGCATAATCCAGAATTTACAGCAATGGAAATTTACGTTGCTTACAAAGATTACAACTGGATGATGGATTTCACAGAGCGATTATTAGAGCATTGTGCAATCGCTGTTAATGGAACTTCTGAAGCGACTTTTGGAGAGCATAAAATTGATTTCAAAGCGCCTTACAAACGTGTAACAATGCGTCAATCAATTATTGATTTTACAGGATTTGATATCGATGGAAAATCTGAAGCAGAATTATTTGAAGCTGCTAAAGGAATGGGAATCGAAGTTGATGAGACGATGGGTAAAGGAAAATTAATCGATGAAATTTTTGGTGAAAAATGTGAAGGAAACTACATTCAACCAACTTTCATTACAGATTATCCAAAAGAAATGTCTCCATTGACTAAAAAACACCGTGATAATCCGGAATTAACTGAGCGTTTCGAATTAATGGTTTGTGGAAAAGAAATTGCTAACGCATATTCGGAGTTAAATGACCCTATCGATCAACGTGAGCGTTTTGAAGCACAAATGGCTTTAGCTGATAGAGGTGACGACGAAGCTATGTTCATCGACCAAGATTTCTTACGTGCTTTAGAGTACGGAATGCCTCCAACATCAGGTTTAGGAATCGGAATGGACCGTTTGATTATGTTCTTAACAAATAATCCATCTATTCAAGAAGTTTTATTCTTCCCTCAAATGCGTCCAGAAAAAGCTGCACCAGCTTACGAATTGACAGAAGAAGAAACTCAAATTATTGAAATTTTAAAAGCTAACGAAAACATTGATTTGAATGAATTAAAATCCAAAGCTGCTTTAAGCGGTAAAAAATGGGACAAATCAATGAAAAATTTAGCAAAATATAACTTGACTAAAGTAACTGTAGACGGCGATGCCAAAACAGTTCTATATTTAGGAGAGTAAATTATTACCCTTTCATCTATATTTTTAAAAGCTCAACTTCGGTTGGGCTTTTTTTGTACGACCAATTCTTTTTAATTCATATATTTATGATAATGAATGGTTATAAGTACAAATACAACGGTAAAGAACTACAAACAGACTTAGACATCAATCTTTACGACTACGGAGCAAGAAACTACGATCCTGCGATTGGACGTTGGTTTAACATTGACTATTATTCAGAAAAGTATTATCCTGTTAGTCCATATATTTACGCTATAAATAATCCTGTAAATGTTATAGATCCTGATGGTAGAGATGTAATAGTTACAAATGAAGATGATCAAAGTTTATTTTTAAGTTACATACAAGACCAATTAGGAGAAAATCATGGTTTTTCATTTAATAAAAACGGTAAGTTAAATCATAAAAGTAGCAAAGAGCAACGAGAAAATAAAAAAGGTTATAATAAGGAGCAGAAAGATATTTTTTCTGGTCTAAAAGAAGTTTCTGAAGATTCAAACAGGCACATAGATGTTGCATTTACAAAGTCGACTGGAGATGTTGAAATTGATATTCAGGTTTTTGAAGTAACAGTAAAAGACGGTCAATTTATAGATACTAATAATTTAACCACATTAGCTACAGAAAAGGTAAATATAACTGATCGTGGAGGAGCTTTTTTTTATATACCAAGTGCTTTAGATAAAACTAATACTGCAAAATTAAGAATGAATTCTTCAAGAACAGATTCATCAGTGTTTGATGACGATAGTGGAGGAAAAACTGGTAATTGTTCTAGTTGTGCAATGATTCATGAGATATTAGATCATGGATTAGAATATATTAGGACAGTATCAAACACAAACTCCTCAAAAAATACTAAAAATGCTGTAAATTATCATAATAAGGCATTAAATAATAAAGGAAAAAAATCAAGAAGCAGTCATTATGGAGATTAAGAAAAAATTAATATTTTTCGCAATGTTTTTTATAGTTACAAATATCTTTTCCCAAGAAATTTCAATTGAAAAAATGAATAAAAATACATTGTTATTCAAATTTGAAAATAATACCGAAAACTCCATTGAAATTCCAAAGTTAATCTGGAGAACTTACAGTCCAAAAAAAAATAAATCATCTGGATTAATTAGTGATAATTATTATACATTGAAAAGAGATACTCTAATATTAGATTTAGAAAGGTCTGCCCCTAAATATTTTAAAGGTAGTATAAATGGTAAAGAAACAAATAATGATATTTTATTCTTAGATATAACATTAAAACCTAATGAAAAAAATCAACAAGAAATAAAAATAAAAAAAAATATTTTACAAAAATGTAATTATATCCAATTGTTATATAATAAAATAAATTATATAACACCATGCTGGTAAGGTAATGTTCAAGATGTATTAGTGATTTTCAACCCAACATTCACAATAAAGCAAAAGGCAAACGTTTGTTTGCCTTTTGTTATTTTATCAGTGTTGTATTCAAAAGAAAAACATCAGCTAAGTTCTCGCAGGGCTTGTCGTCTATTTAGCTTAAGAACATCCGTTTTTTATTATCAAAAAGTACGTAAAGATGAGGATGATAAAATACGTTTT
>NZ_DLOC01000014.1:0-3549 GCF_002478465.1 Empedobacter sp. UBA7494 | reverse complement strand
TTTTTACTGTAAATTGGAGTTGTGCAACAGTTACCGATGTTGTGCGTAGTCTTTTTAATTTCTGTTGTAGCCAAATTTTCGAGTTAGTAAAGTTTCTTTCCACCAAGATTCTCGATTTATGATAACTTCATCATTAATTGTTGATTTATAAATGTCAAGAATTGAATACTCAAAATTGTTTTGGATATGCTCAAATTCGATATTTTTTAGTTCAACATTTCCTCCGTGTCCGTTGTGTATGTAACTTTTCCATCTTCCAAGTAGCATTGTTTCTCCGTAAGCTGAACCAACATACATTTTTCCGTTACTTTTGTCTGTGATTAGATAAACCGCTTTCTGATTTTCCAATGCAGTAATCCAATTACTTTTTGAAACAACTCTTTTTAAATCTTTCCAGTTAAGCCTTACATTTTCATAACCTGGAAACAAATCATTATCAAAAGTATCTTCTAAAATTTGTATTACGGAACATTGGTCTATTACACTTTCAGCATTTCGAATTAGGTTTTGGGATTTGTTTCGGAACTCAATAATAAGTCTGCCAAAATATTTTTCATATTCTGTTAAAGTTTCATATTCATAACCAACAGCATTATTCAAATTAAGGTCTTTTGTGATGATGCTAATATCAAAAAGCAACCATTTATGGTTTCTTAACTTTATAAAGCCAACCGTTATATCTCCGTTTTTGAAAGATTTCTTTTTATTGTAGTTCCAAAACTGTCCGTTCAAGAGTGATTTCTTGTCTTCTTTGAAAAACCTCAATGGGTCATAAGAACCATTACTTTGGTTAAATCGGACTTTAACTTTCCTTAAATCAGAAAAGTTTAGAATATCGTTTAAGTTTATAGACATTTTGTAGTATGATTTTATTCAAATAATTCTGTTATTCCTACGATGATTAACATTAAAATCCAAAAGGCAGAGAAACCTAATGCAATATATAAATACCCTTTGATTTTTTTATCGTAATTTTCTTGTTCATAGCCTGACATTTCTTGAGAGATAGCAACTTTTTTCTGATTTCCTAATTGTTCTCTGTATCCGCCTTTGAAACGTTTATCTCTCACAATTTCAGTGTCATATTCGTATTGATAACTTCTTTTTGAAGTTTTGTTACGTCCCATAAAATACTTGAACAGTAAGATTGGTATTCCGAAATAAGGAAAAATAAAGGTAAAAATGGAAGCAATGACTAATTTTAAGCCGACGTTTTCTTTTTTTTCAATGTAGTTGTTACTCATAAGTTTAGGATTATTTTAAAATGTATAATGCAATTAATATGACAGCAAAAAGGAAGTAAAACCAATATTTTTGAATAAATCTTTTTGTTCTAATTTTTTTCAATTCTGCTTCAACGTGTTCTGCTTCATTTGTTGCATTCATAAATTGAAGTTTTGTTTTTACTTGTCCAAGTTTTTGATAATGTGCTTCTAAATATTCATTGGAAGTTTCTTCTTCATCAGAATTATTAGAACTCCAACGATTACTTTTAATTTCAGTAATAAGGTTTAAAGCAAAATTGAACAATTCATTTTTGTCATTAGGTAATTCCATTTCTAAAACAGAATTTCTCTTTTCAGCAAGTAAATTGGTCTTGTTGTTTAAGAACTTTTTTTGCTCAAGTTCAACCAATTTTTCTTCAAACTTAATTTTTTCTTTAAATTCTTGTTTCTGTTGATTTAATTCTACATTTTTTTGTTCTCGAATTATTTTTATTGGTGTAGAATGCTTATCCTTGAAAACAATATTACTTAACCATTTTCCAGAATTTTTACCTATTTCTCTTTTAAAAGATTTGAAAAAAATACTCATAGTCTTATTAGTTTTAGCTGCTGTAAAATTAAAGTTGACGTAAGACAAAATATGTCGTTATGAAATTTTTCTTCAATATTATCAACTATATTTAATTCGTCAAAATTAAATTTTAGTTCAGTCATTTCATTACGGAAAACCGTAATTTGAAGATGTTTTTTGGTAAGATTACGCACAACGTTTTGCAGCTTGGCGAAGTGGCGGATTTTGAAGCACTTACTTTCAATTTAGTACTAATGTTCATTTGAAAACCGAATGTTCAATTTAGCACAGAACCCGCCATTTTGCCAATGCTATGTTATAGGGCGTTTTTTTACTCTTCTGTCGGTGGCGAATATTTTACGATGTCAATACCAACGCCATTTGGGTCTTGAATGGCAAAATGTCTGTCGCCCCAAGATTCGTTGCGAATGTCAATTTTTATTTCAACACCTTTCTTTTTCAGTTCTTGGTAAATGCTGTCCACGTCATCTACTTCAATGGTCAGATAAACACCTTGATTTTGGAAGGGGTGCTGAAAAATCGGTTGTTGGCTTGGGTGGTTTGGAAGCAAAAAGCTGATTTCCGCTTCGTGGTTTGGCGTGTGTAACAAAAGGTAAAATTCGTTTTCAAACGTTACGCCAAAGTTCAGTGTGTTGGTGTAAAACTCTTTTGTTTCTGCCAATTTTGATGTTACGATACCTGCATTTAATTTCATCTTGATTTCTTTTTTAGTTACTGAATTTGTTTGTGAAAATACATTTGCCGTTAAGCAAAATGTAGCAATGATTAAAACTATTCGCTTCATTGTTTTTGAATTTGATTAACGATGCAAAGTTCATACAACAGAAACTTTTGGAATAGTAAAAATCGGACAAATTCATCTGCCAAATGCTTTGCTTGGCGTAACGCCATAAAAATTTTTGAACTCTTTTATAAAGTGCGATTGGTCGTAATAACCCACGTCAAAGAATAGTTTGTTTTGTCGCAGACTTTGGCTTGATGGTTTGGCTTTGAGAATATTTTGAAAACGGACAACTTTGCTGAATGTTTTGGCGGTGTCGCCAATGTAAAACTCAAAAAGTCTGCGAAGTTGCCTTGTGCTAATACCTGTTTCTAAATCTTTTTCAATGTCAAGCATTCCAAAGTTTTTCAGAATGAGTTCTATCGCTCCGTAAAGTCTGTTGTCATTGTCAAATGTTGTTTTGTTTGTCAGTTCACGAAAATGACTGTCAAGCAAATTTTTTATTTCGTCCTGCTGTTGAGTTTCATTGAAATTGTTTGTAATAAAGTCGGACAAATGTGGAACAACCGAATGTAAGTGTTCGTAACGATTGCTTAATTCCATTGCGTTTATCTTGAAAAGTTGCGGAAACATTGTCGGCAGAAAACGAACACCAATGTAGTTGAAAGCATTGTCAAGCGGAAATTCAGTAAACTTTTTACAGAAACCCATTACATAATTTTCTTTCGGATTGTTGAGTTCAAAATAGATGTCAATGCAACCGTCAGCTACAACACGGTAATTAAATTGTTCAGAAAGTTTCTGTATTGTTTTTAGTTGCCAATAGCAATAAATATAAGGTTGAAGTGTGATGTCGGGCAGAAATTCCGTGTAGGTTACGTTGTCAGCCGATTGTCTGACTGTCGGTTGAATGGGATTGTAGAGCGTTCTTATTTCTGTCGTAATGTTCACTGTTTGTTGTTAGCACGGTTGTCGTTTTAAAATACCCTATAACGGTTTGGGTATTGCCG
>NZ_DLOC01000037.1:0-6231 GCF_002478465.1 Empedobacter sp. UBA7494 | reverse complement strand
ATATTTGTTGCCATACCAACCGCAATACCAGATGCACCATTTACTAATAAGTTTGGAACACGAGTAGGTAATACAGTAGGTTCTTGGATAGTATCGTCAAAGTTTAGTTGAAAGTCAACTGTCTCTTTATCTAAATCAGCTAATAATTCGTCTGAAATTTTTTGAAGTCTTGCTTCAGTATAACGCATTGCAGCAGGTGGGTCACCATCTACAGAACCGTAGTTACCTTGTCCGTCAACTAATAAGTAACGCAAAGACCAAGGTTGCGCCATACGTACCATTGTGTCGTAAACAGAACTGTCGCCATGTGGGTGAAATTTACCTAAAACTTCCCCTACAATACGTGCCGACTTTTTGTAAGAACGATTAGAAAAAACACCTAATTCATACATTCCGAATAATACTCTACGGTGTACAGGTTTTAAGCCATCACGCACATCCGGAAGCGCACGAGATACGATTACCGACATCGAATAATCGATGTAAGCGGATTTCATTTCATCCTCAATGTTAATTGGGATTAGTCTTTCTCCTTCAGTCATATTGTTTTGTTATATAAGGTGGCTAATATACGAATTTTAAGCTAAAAAAAGATTGATAAAAACAAGATATTTGATGTTTTATGAAAGTTTTAAGGAAACTTTTCTAATCCTTCTAAAAATAGCTTTGTTTTATCCTCGTAAATGATATTGTTGATAAGTTTTAATTGTTATTGTTTTAATTTTCTCTTGCTTAACAAAAAAATGTTTTTATATTTGCACTTCGAAAATTACAAAGTGTAGAACGGAACGCGGTTTACTATTAATTCAGCTTTTTTGTAATTTTCTATCAATTTGATTTTTGAATTAATAATAATAACTGTATATTTGCAACCCATTCGAGTAATGGATTAGAAACTTAGTAAAGATGAGTAAAAGAACATTTCAACCAAGTAACAGAAAAAAAAGAAACAAACACGGATTCCGTGAGCGTATGGCTTCTAAAAACGGGCGCAAAGTATTAGCTGCTCGTAGAAAGAAAGGAAGAAAAGCATTAACTGTTAGTGAAGTAAGAGCTAAAAGATAATCGCTACAATTCATAAAAAATAAGCTTGAAGGTCGTTCTTTCAAGCTTTTTTTTTACATTTGTTTTAAAGACTGTAGAAAAGTATGGAAGCTAAAAATGTAATTGAGTTAAGTCAATCATCTATATATCAAAGAAATCATTTAGTATTATCTGACGTTAATTTTACACTTAATGAAGGAGAATTTGTCTACCTTATCGGAAAAACAGGAAGTGGAAAAAGTAGTTTGTTGAAAGTGCTTTATGGTGATTTACCACTTCAATCGGGACAAGGTTATGTAGTTGGAATGGATTTGAAATCATTGAAAACAAGTAAAATTCCTGATCTTAGAAGACATTTAGGAATTGTTTTCCAGGATTTCCAATTGTTAACAGATCGTACTGTTGAGCAAAATTTAACGTTCGTTTTGAAAGCAACAGGTTGGAAAGATAAGGCTACAATCGATAAACGTATTGATGAGGTTTTAGATTCGGTAGGGATGTTGTCAAAAAAGAAAATGATGCCGTTTCGTCTTTCTGGAGGAGAACAACAGCGTGTTTCTATAGCTCGTGCTTTATTAAATCATCCTGAATTAATTTTAGCAGATGAGCCTACAGGAAATTTAGATCCTGAAACGTCAAATGATATTATGGATTTATTGTTGTCGGTATCGAAAGATAATAATTGTGCAGTTTTGATGGCTACACACGATTATGAAATTATTCGTCGCTATCCTGCGCGTAAAGTGCGTTGTGAAGACGGAAGATTATTTGAAGTTGCGGAAGCGATATCAGAATAAGATAAATTACACAATATAATTTTAAAGAAAGAGTTTACTTAGTTGTAGACTCTTTTTTTTGTTAAATAATTAACTGACTAATGTATCAAGGTAATAAGCTTCATTTTATAAGTATGGATGTTCCATTTCCTCCCAATTATGGAGGTGTTATAGATGTTTTTTATAAATTGAAAGCATTTCATCAACTTGGGGTTGAGATTCATTTACATCTGTTTGGGTTTAATGAAATAGAAAGCGATGTTTTAAGAAAATATGCTAAAGAAGTTTATTTTTATCCAATACATCAAAAGCCTTTTTATATTTTTCAGAAATATCCTATTTCAGTAAGATCGAGGGATAGCGAATTATTGTATGAACGAATTAAATCGTTGAAAGCTCCTATTTTTTTTGAAAGTCTAAAAACAACATTTATTTTGAATAAATATACTCTTGAAGGTTATTCTAAATATTTGAGACTACATAATATTGAGCAAAATTATTTTTCCGGATTGGCTGAAAGCGAAAAGAATCTAGTGAAAAAAGCATTGTTTTATATTGAGGCAAAAAAATATATCCAATACGAAAATATTATCCACCAGTTTGATGAAGTTTTTACACTTTCTAAATTTGAACAAAATTATATTCAAGAAAAATATAATAAAGGAAAATTTGTACCTGTTTTTCATGGAAATGAAACTTTTCAATCATTAAGTGAAAAAGGAGAATTTGCTTTATATCATGGAGATTTGAGAGCTTCGGACAATTGTAAAGCAGTCGATTTCTTGATAGAAGTTTTTAAAGAAATTGATTATTCTTTCGTTATTGCGTCAGGATGCAGAGAGGATTGGGTAAAAGCAAAAATTAAAAATCATCCACATATACAATTTGTTAAATTGAAAGATTTTGATCATTTAAAAAATCTTTTCGAAAAAGCACATCTTAATATAGCCTGGTCTTTTCAGGAATCTGGAACAAAACTAAAAGTGATAAATGCATTATTTAATAGTCGTTTTTCGATAATAAATGAAAATGTGATAGATGATGAGAAAATTAGTGGACTTTGTGTTCAAGTTTCGAATAAATCAGAGCTGATAAAAGCTATTAATCATTTAAAAAATCAACCTTTTTTAGGGTCAAAAGAATATATTGATACGCTTGAATATGATTTGAATGATAAATTGAATGCCGAAATTATTTTGAAACAAATTTTTAATTAACTTTATGATTATGAACAGAAATCAATTCGCAGATATAATTTTACAACGATTAATCGATCAAAAGGAAAAAATAAGTCAACAATATAATAGTAGCAAAGATAAGATCGGTTATTTTTGGGTTGATGATCTATTACCAGAAGAATCAGTTTTGGAGATAAATCAAGTTTTTCCACAAGAAAAAGAAATGGTGTTGAAAAAAAGTTTGAAAGAAGATAAATATATTGCAGTTCAAATGAATCAATATCATCCTATTTTAGAGGAAATTATTTATGCTTTTCAAGATGAGAGAATCGTAAATTTGATTGCTGAGATTTGCGAAATAAAACAACCTATTCCAGATTCATCTTTGTATGCTGGAGGTTTGTCTATGATGGGAAATTGTCAATTTTTGCAGCCTCATCTGGATAATTCTCACGATGCGAAAAGAGAATTGTGGCGTGTGTTGAATTTATTGTATTATGTAACGCCAGACTGGAAAGAAGAATATGGTGGTAATTTAGAAGTTTGGCCAAATGGATTGAAAAATGATCAAATTACGATTTTTAGTAAATTCAATCGATTAGCGGTAATGGCAACGCATAATGATTCTTTGCATTCGGTTTCTCCAATAAAGTTTGAAGGTTTTAGAAAATGTGTTTCAAATTATTATTTTTCTAAAGAACCATTAAGAGAAACAGATTCTTTTCATGTGACTTCATTTAGAGGTCGTCCAGAGCAAAAGGTTTTGGATCAAGTTTTACAAGTTGATAACGCACTAAGAATGGGCGTTAGAAAAGTATTTAAAAAAGGAGTAGTGGAAAATCCACATATTTATAAAAAAGAAGAAAAGTAGATTAAAATTCAATCTACTTTTTTATTTTTTCAAAAATCTCCTTCAATTTCAATTCTTCATTTTCCCAACAAAGTTCGTTTGCAGCATTTGCAAGATTTTCTTGGTAACTTCTTTTTCCTTCGTCTAAGATTTCTTGTAGTTTTTCAGCCAAATGTTTTGGATAGTGGTTGTCAATCACTTTTCCAACTTTATACTCTTCGACCATTTTTTTGATTTCAGGTAAATTTGTTGCTAAAATTGGTACTCTAGCTTGAATAAAGTCAAATAATTTATTCGGTAGAGCGTAGCGATAGCTTAATCCTAAATCTTCTTCCATACTCATTCCTACATCAGCTAAAGGTGTTATAGTTTTTAAAGTTTTTGGGGGAATATTTCCTAAAAAATGAATGCGATTAGTTAAATTTAAATCTCTTACCAATTGTTCGTATTCAGTTTTTTTAGGCCCTTCGCCAGCAATCCAAAATTGACAATTATCAATGTATTTGAAAGCTTTAATCATTCTGTCAATTCCTCGACTCATGTTAATTGCGCCTTGATACAATAATATTTTATCGTTTGTTGGATTTTCGGGTAAGCGAAAGAAAATTAAATCTTGTTTATCGTTAAGTTTTGTTCGGTTGGGAACATTTCTAATCACAGCCGGATTAGCACCATATTCCTTGCGAAACCAATTGGCATATCCATCACTTACTGTATAAAAATATTTGATTTTTGGAACAAGAGAACGTTCTAAAGTTTTCCAAACTTTTTTTGTTTTAGGACGATTGTGTAATGATGGTAATTCTGAATAAATTTCGTGACTATCAAAAACTAAAGGAATTTTTTTGATTTTACTAACCAAATAAAAAGGAAGTAAACTATCCAAATCATTCGCTAATAAAATAGTCTGTTTATCCGCTTTTTTAAGCAAAGTGAAAAACAATTTGTAATTGAACTCTGCATACTTTTTCATTGTTGATTGATTCTTTTGTTCTATCAAAAATGTCTTGTACGGCTTATTCAATTTCGGTCTACCGTTTATAGTCGCGCCAATCAATTCTATATCGTATCCAAATTTTAACAAAGAATGGCAAACTTTATCTAATCTTTGATCAGTTTCAATATTATTTAGTACAGCAGATAGGATTTTCAATTTTATGGTTTTTTAAGATTATTTTCCAGGTTTGAAGACGATATAATACGCCTGAACTAAAAATAAAATCGCATTTGGAATAAGGACTGGCCAAGCCTCGATCATAGCAGCATAAATTACAAAACATACACAACCAATTGCATTGATAATGCGGATAATTGTAATCTTCGAAAAAAAGAATGCTAGTACAATAAAGACTGAAGCAAGATAGCCAAAAATATCAGCTATACCAATGTTAGATAAAAAATCCATAAAACGATAAATAAGAATGATAAAGTATAGGCAAAATTATGAAAAATAAGTCGATAACTTTGTGTAAATTTGCACAATGATAGAAACTTTATCAAAGATAAAACACAAAGATTCGCCAAACTTCTTTTTACTTGCTGGTCCATGTGCCATCGAAAGTGAAGATATGGCTTTGAGAATTGCTGAAAAAGTAGTAACAATTACTGATAAATTAGAGATTCCTTATGTTTTTAAAGGATCTTTCAAAAAAGCAAATCGTTCTCGTATTGATAGTTTTACAGGAATTGGAGATGAAAAAGCATTGAAAATTATTCAAAAAGTTGGAGAAACTTTTGATGTTCCAACAACTACAGATATCCATGAACCTTTTCATGCAGAAATGGCAGCGGCTTATGTAGATGTGTTACAAATTCCTGCTTTCTTGGTTCGTCAAACCGATTTAGTGGTTGCAGCTGCACAAACTGGAAAACATGTTACGTTGAAAAAAGGTCAATTTCTTTCGCCAGAAGCGATGAAATTTCCTGTAGAAAAAGTAACAGATTCTGGTAATAATAATGTAGCAATTATCGAGCGTGGAACTATGTTAGGTTACGGAGATTTAGTGGTAGATTATCGTGGAATTCCTGTGATGCAAAATTATGCACCAGTTATTTTAGATATCACACATTCTTTACAACAACCAAATCAGGCTTCAGGTGTAACAGGAGGAAAGCCAGAATTAATCGAAACGATTGCTAAAGCTGGAATTGCTGTTGGTGCTGATGGTATTTTTATCGAAACGCATCCAGATCCTAAAAATGCAAAAAGTGACGGTGCAAACATGTTACAATTAGATTTGTTAGAAGACTTATTAACTAAATTAGTTAGAGTTCGTCAGGCAATTCTATAAAAATAATTTTTAAAGAAAATTTATTAAATAATACTTAGTCAAGTTGATTAAGTATTTTTAATTTTTTTAGATAATGGATAATTTAATTCAGA
>NZ_DLOC01000047.1:0-60714 GCF_002478465.1 Empedobacter sp. UBA7494 | reverse complement strand
AACAAGGGGAAGATTACAATTGTAAAAATGCTTTTAATGAATATTCTTTTATTTAGTGAATCATAGAAAAGTAAATAATTTATAAAAGTGAATGTTTATAGATCATTGAAGTTGATAACATTAAATAGTTATTAGATGATTAATTATTTTTTTTCTCAAAAATTTTATTCTTTTATGTATTATTGGTTTACTTTTTGTGTAATTCGTGGCAGTTAAATTAGGCAATAAACAAAAGGTACACTATTTTTGGAGTATGCGACTTTCTACAAAACAAAAGTTTTTTCAATACATTAAAAAATCATTTAATTTTTTTCAAAACTTGTTGAACCTGTTAAAATTAGTTTTATCAGAGCGACAATTTTTGTATTTATCGTGTATTTTGGTAGCTATTTCATCTGCTTTTGCAGTGATTGTGCTAAAAACTTTTGCGCACAATGTTTTTCAATTTACTATTTATATTAATAATTTAGTCAAACTGCCTTACATCAATAGTATATTACCAATTATAGGTATTTTGTTGACGGTTTTTGTAGTGCAGAAATTTTTGGATGGTTCGATAGAAAAGGGAACTTCTCAAATCATGATTGCTGTAGCTAAAAAATCTGGAATAATGCCTAAAAAACAGATGTATGCTCAGATTTTAACGAGTTCCTTAACAGTTGGTATGGGTGGTTCGGCTGGTTTAGAATCCCCAATTACAATTACTGGAGCAGCTTTTGGTTCTAATTATGCACAATATTACAGATTCAAATACAAAGAAAGAACACTTTTGTTGGCTTGTGGTGTTGCAGCTGGTATTGCGACAGCATTTAATGCTCCAATTGCAGGTGTTTTGTTCGCGATAGAAATTGTATTAGCGGATATGAGTGTTACTGCTTTTATTCCTTTATTGTTATCTTCTGCAACAGGAGCTTTAATAGCCAATTTAACATTAAAAAGCAATATGTTATTATCCTTTCGTTATGCGTTAGGATTTGATTATCATAATGTTATTTTCTATGTTATTTTGGGTGTTTTGGCGGGGTTTGTTTCAGTTTATCATGCTCGATTATTTCGTAAAGTAGAACATTTGATAGGAAATTATTCGGATAATGTATATTGGCGAGCGATTGTTGGAGCGGGAAGTTTAGCGATATTGATTTTCTTTTTTCCAACTTTATTTGGTGAAGGTTATGAGAGTATAAAATATTTAGCAAATGATGAAGCCGGTTTTATTTTAAATAACTCTTTATTAGAGAGTTTTAGAACGAATCAATGGATAGTTTTAGGATTTGTTTTTGTCACAATTTTAATAAAATCTATAGCAACAGGTCTAACTTTAGGAAGTGGAGGAAACGGAGGAAACTTCGCGCCCTCTTTATTTGTTGGGTCTTATCTTGGTTTTGTCGTTGCAAAATTCTTTAATTTAATCGGTTTCAAAGAAGTTCCTGTTGGTAATTTTACAGTTGTTGGAATGGCAGCTGTTTTGAGTGGGTTATTTCATGCGCCATTAACAGCAATTTTCCTAATTGCCGAAATTACGGGAGGTTATGGATTAATTATTCCCTTAATGATTGTTTCTTCAATAAGTTTTGCAATCTCAAAACGATACGACAAATATTCGATGGATATATACGCAATAGCAGAAAAAGGAATTGTTTTTACATCTGATAAAGACCGAAATTTGTTCAATAAAATTGATTTGTTTTCGATTTATATCAAGAATATCAAAACATTGACAGTTTACAATTCAATTGAAGATATAAAAGAAATTTTTTCTACTACAACACAAGACTTTATTCCAATTCTGAATGAAGATAATTCGATTCATGGAATTATAGTTTTAGATAATATTCGATCATTTATTTTTAATGATACTATTGATAAAAGCTACTTAGAATGTATTACAGAAGCACCTTCGACATCTATTTTTACGAATGCTGCAAACGTGATGAAAATGATGGAAGCAAAAAAAATAGATTATATTTTACTCACTAAAAAAGGTAAATTTGAAGGTTATGTAACCGAAAGTTTATTATTAGAAAGTTATCGAAGTAATTTGAATAAGTTGAGAATTGAATAATTCTTTTTTAATCATTATTATTATGAAAAATTTGATCAAAATTTTTATATTTCTTTTTTAAGCGTTGTTTTGCCTTTTTGACTGAATCAGCTGAAATTCCTAAGATTTGCGAAATTTCTAAATTGTTCAAGCCTAATTTTAACAAATAAATAGTTCTCAAATTAGATTCGGTTAAAGATGGAAAATTTTGAGAAAGATATTTTACAAAATCTTTTTGTTCATGAGCAAAAATATTTTTGAAATTTCCCCAACTTTCGTCTGTCATTAAATGCGAATCTAAGAGATTAACTAATTCATTATATTGTTTTTCTTTGTTTATGGTACTTGAATTGGAAATAGAATTAATTTCATTTTTTAATGTAACTATTTGTTTATTCTTTTCAGACAAATATGTTTTATATGATTCTAAAGTTTGAGCGGTTTTATTTAACTTATTTTCAGACTTAAGTTTATCATTTTGAATAGATAATATTTTATTATCGTATGTGGAATTTTGTATTTTTATTTTTCTACGATAAGAAATTATTACCACTAAAATGATGATGATTAATAGAAAAGAAATAAGAAATAATGCATTTTTTAGGATGGTTGTTTTCTCTTGTTCTGCTTTTTCTGCTTCAAATTTAAAGTTGAAATTATCTTGTTGAATTTTCCAATTAATTTCATTAATCACATTTTGACCATCTGTTTTTTGCAACTCTAATTCCAATTCATCCAATTTTCTTCGGCTAATTAACTCCTCATTGATATTATTGTTTTTTACAGCAATTTCTAATAAGATTTTATAAATGTCATATTCAAAACTGTTCAAATAAATTTTCTGAGAAGCATATTCTTTTGCTTCATTCAAAATTATTTTAGCATCATCAATTCGATTTAATTCCAAGTACAATTTTCCCAATTGAATATTAGCGTACATTAAATTTCGAGCGTTTTTTAATTTTTTAGAAATTTCAATATCTTTTTTCAAATTATCAATCGCTAAATCGTACTGTTTGTTGAGAATATTTATAGAGGCAATATCACCTAAAGCTTTTGCATATCGAATTTCGTCCTTATTTTGAATTGCATATTCTTTTGTTAATTCGAAGTAATTATTTGCTTTATTAATATTATTTTTATTCATAAAAACATGACCAATCGCATTCAGAATTGTTCCATATTCGTGGTCCTTTTTGTTGGTATATTTTAAAGCTAACAAAAGATATTTTTCACTTTTATCAAATTCTTTTACATTCATAAAGTAAAATGCATTCTTTTTGTAAACATCACTTTTAGAAAAAATATCCTCATCTTTTGTTAAGTCGAGAAGTTTTGATGCTTCCATAAAATATGGATAAGCATTTTGATATTGGCTAAAATTATAATAGTAATACCCATATTGTGTGTTCACCCAAATTTGTAATTCTGGTGAGTTAACATTTTTTGAAACTTTTAATGCAGACTCAAATAACGAATTACTTTTTTTGTTTAATTTATCGTTGGTTTGTGCATAAAGATTAGCTAAATAAACTTGATAAATTGATTTTAGACTTTTTGATAAAAAAGAAGTTGATGAGATATCTAATTTCTTGAAATTATTTTGCAATTGAATAGAATCTGTCACATTTTTATTCTGTTCGATGATTTTTTCAATAATAATACGTTCATCATTTTTACTAATAGAACTAAATGATGATAAAAATAAAAAAGGAAAGAGTAGGAGCGTAAAAAAAATAGAAACTTTCAATATATTATTTTTTCAAATATAGACCGAAAAAATTGTAAATCTTAATAAAAATTCGAATAATTTTTATGTTTTACTTCATTTTCAAAATATTGATATTTAGATAAATATGAAATGTCCCCCAGTTGTCCCCCTCTAAATTGAGTATTTATTTTTTTAATTATCTATTTTTGAATTAAGTATCTCGAAAGATTACTAATCTATCATCAAACTATTAATTAAAAATTTTAGACTCTTCAACTACTTAAACCTATTTATAAATCCAATTACAAAATTATCTCCTCCATAATGTATGTTATGGGGGAATTTTTTTTGAATTTTTTTCTTTGTAATTTAGTTTCATATTTTAATTAGAAAAGAACGTATGAAAAAAATAAATTACTCAGTGTTGGATTTGGCTTATGTAAGAGAAGGAGATACATTAAATCAAACGTTCAAAAACACGTTAGATAACGCAAAATTTGTCGACGAAATAGGGTATAGCCGTTATTGGTTATCTGAACATCATAATATGCAGAATGTTGCGAGCGCGGCAACTTCTTTATTAATAGGCTATGTAGCAAATGGAACTTCAAGAATTAAAGTTGGTTCGGGAGGAATAATGCTACCTAATCATACTGTTTTATCAGTTGCAGAACAATTTGGGACTTTGGATGCGCTTTATCCAAATCGTATCGATTTAGGTTTAGGTCGTGCGCCAGGAACTGATCAATTAACAGCTTCTATTTTGCGTAGAGGAGATAATTTTATGAATTACGATTTTGAAGCTGAAATTAAAAATTTACAAAACTATTTTAGTTTAGATAATAAAGAAAGTAAAGTGCGTGCGATTCCTGGAGAAGGTGCAAATGTGCCGATTTATATTTTGGGATCAAGTACAGATTCTGCTTTTTTGGCGGCTAAATTAGGTTTACCTTATGCATTTGCGGGGCATTTTGCGCCACAACAATTTTATAATGCGGTAGAGATTTATCGTTCTCAATTTCAACCTTCAGAATTTTTGCAAGAACCTTATACGATTGCTTGTGTCAATGTAATTGCGGCGAATACAGACGAAGAAGCGCATTATTTATCGATGTCGATGTACCAAGGTTTTTTGAATATTATTACTGATAAACGCCAACCAATTGTTCCGCCAGAAAAAACACAGTTAGAATCGGCTTCGCCTGAGCAAAAATATATGCTAAAAGGAATGACAGCTTTGTCTTTTATTGGAAGTAAAGGTGCTTTGGCGCAGAGTTTAGATGAATTTATTTTTGAATCTAAAATTGATGAAATTATGGTTTCAACAAATGTTTTTGATCAAAAAGCAAAACGAAAATCGTATCAAATTGTAAGTGAATTGTTTCGTTAAATGAAATCAAAGAAATCAATCTCAAAGTTCAAGTATTATTCAATGTTTGTTGATCAATTCAAAGATCAATTGACGATTGTTTTGATGCTAAATCTTGTTTTATTTTTTATTGCAAACCATTGGAGTTACCTTGTTCCAGAAGAATTTTTGTCTGTAAGTCACAAAGATATTTTTGGCTTATTTAGAGAACAATTTGTGTTGAACGAATTTTTCGAGGTGTTGGCTTATACTTTTTTGGGCGCTTTATTTATACATTTCGGAACATATAAAATGAATAAAATCTGGATTTTTAGGCTTAATGCGTTGCTTTTAGTAATTGTTTCCACTTATTTTTGGACAATTCCTTTGCTGCAAAGTGCTGAGATTGTTTTACAAAAAGGTCATCCTTATTTTATTGCTGCGATTATTGGTCAAATTCTTTTGTATTTGATTGTCGGAAACGAATTTTTAGGTTCAATCAAAAATAAAAGAAAACAACCCAAAATCAATCATTCTTAGTTATATTTGCCAAAACTTAATTTTTACAAAAATCAAACTATGTACTCATTTGATAAATTTCACGAATTAATTGCCGAAACAATCGATAAAAATCCATTTTCTAAAAATCCAGAAGAATTATACGAACCGATGGATTATATTTTGAATATTGGTGGTAAAAGAATTCGTCCAATTTTGACTTTATTGGGAAATGATTTGTTTGATGGTGAAGTTGAAAAAGCATTGAAACCTTCGTTAGCGATTGAGTTTTTTCATAATTTTTCGCTGATGCACGATGATATTATGGATAATGCCTCATTAAGAAGAAGTAAAGCAACAGTTCATGAAAAATTTGGATTAAATACAGCGATTCTTTCTGGTGATGCGATGTTGGTAAAAGCCTATCAATATTTAGAAGATTTAGAACCTGAATTATTTAAACGTTCGACAAAATTATTTTCTAAAACTGCTTTAGAAGTTTGTGAAGGACAACAATTAGATGTGAATTATGAAACAAAATTGAATGTTTCATACGAAGATTACATCAAAATGATTTCTCTAAAAACGAGTGTTTTACTTGGTTGTGCTTTGAAATTAGGCGCAATGATTGGAAATGCTTCGGAAGAGGATTCGGATAAATTGTACCAATATGGTTTGAATTTAGGAATCGCGTATCAATTGAAAGATGATTATTTGGATGTTTTTGGTAGCCTTGAACATTTAGGTAAAAAACACGCTGGAGATATTTTCGAGAATAAGAAAACGATTCTTTACATTTCTGCTTTAGAAGCGGCAAACGAAGAAGAAAAAGAGGAATTATTATATTGGTATAGCTCAAATACAGATAATATCGATAAGGTATATGCGGTAGAGAAATTATTCAGAAAACTGAATGTTAACCGTAAACTTTCGACATTAATTAGAGAGTATACAAATAAAGCGCACAGCTATTTGGATCAAATTGATGTTCCAGAAGAACGTAAATCTTATTTGAGAGAATTAAGCGAAGTTTTAATTGATCGACAAGGATAAAAAATGCAATTTCGAACGACTTTTCAAATTCAATCTTCTGATTTTAAGCTCAATCATCAACACAAAATATTGACGATAGGCTCTTGTTTTTCAGATGAAATTGGAAAGCGTTTGACCGATTTAAAGTTTGATGGATTAATTAATCCATTTGGAGTGATTTTTAATTCGAATTCTATTCAAAATTTAATCGAAAGAAGCATTCAAAAAAAATATTTTACAACAGCTGATGTACATCAAAATGGAGAAGAATTTTTCTGTTTCGATGTACATTCTTCGTTTAATGCGTTGACGAAAGAAGCTGTTCTAGAGGAATTAAATTCGACTTTAGATCAAGTTCATGATTACATTCATTCTTGTGATGTTTTGATGATTACATTGGGAACATCGTGGATTTATGAATGGAAAGAATCTAATCAAGTTGTCGCAAATTGTCATAAAGTAGAGGCTAAACAATTTGAAAAACGATTATTAACAACAGAAGAAAATCTAAAATCATTGGAATTAATTGTTTCAGATTTGAAGAAAATTAATCCAACTATTCGCATTATTACAACAGTTAGTCCTGTTCGTCACACAAAAGATGGAATGGTCGAAAATAATGTAAGCAAAGCGAGATTGTTAGACGCTTTATATCAATTAAGTCAAAATAATCAAGTTGAATATTTTCCGTCATACGAATTGGTTTTAGATGATTTGAGAGATTATCGTTTTTTCAAAGAAGATTTGATTCATCCATCAAAACAAGCCGTTGATTATATTTGGGAAAGGTTTTCGGAGACTTATTTCGAGCAATCAACGCAAACAATTATTCAAAAAATAAACAAAATTATTTCAGCGATTAATCATCGTCCTTTTAATGAAGAATCAGAAAATCATCAACAATTTTTAGTAAAAACGATTGAATTGATAAATGCATTAGAAAAAGGAAATCAACTTGATTTTTCAGCTGAAAAAGAACTTTTGAAATCAAAAATAAAACATGTTAATTGATACACATACACATTTATATTCGGAGCAATTCGAGAATGATATAGATGAAGTAATTGCGCGAGCAAAGCAAAATGGAGTAGAGCGATTTTATTTGCCAGCAATTGATAAAAGTTATACGGAGAGAATGTTGGCGTTAGAAGCAGCACATCAAGATTCGATGTTTGCGATGATGGGTTTGCATCCGTGTTCGGTTCATCCAGATACAATAGAAGAGGAATTGACTCATGTGCGCGAATGGATTGATAAACGTCCATTTAAAGCGATTGGCGAAATCGGAATTGATTTGTATTGGGAAAAAGAATTTCTACAAACGCAACAAGATGCTTTCAAAACGCAAATTGAATGGGCGAAAGAAAAGAATTTACCAATTGTGATTCATTGCCGTGATGCTTTCAACGAAGTTTTTGAAGTATTAGAAGAAGTGAAAGATGAAAAATTATTCGGAATTTTTCATTGCTTTTCTGGAACAAAAGAAGATGCACAACGCGCAATTGATTTCAATTTGAAATTAGGAATTGGCGGAGTTTTAACCTTCAAAAATGGAAAAATAGATCAATTTTTAGGTGATTTTGATATTAAACATATTGTTCTCGAAACAGATTCACCTTATTTAGCTCCAGTTCCGTTTCGAGGAAAACGTAATGAAAGTAGTTATTTGACACATGTTTGTGATAAGTTGGTCGATATTTATCATCAAACACCAGCTGAAATTGCAGCAATTACAACAAAAAATGCGTTTGACATTTTCGAACGTTAGGATAAATCAGAATAGAAAAATTATATTTGCAAAAGAAAACCTTTGACAAGATGAAATACAAAAGAATATTACTTAAATTGAGTGGTGAAGCATTAATGGGAGATTTACAATATGGTATTGATCCAAATATGCTGAAACAATATGCGCAACAAATTAGAGAAGTTGCAGAACTTGGTTGCGAAGTGGCAATTGTAATTGGAGGTGGTAATATTTTTAGAGGTGTACAAGGTGTCGCTTCTGGTATGGATCGTGTACAGGGAGATTATATGGGAATGTTAGCAACTGTGATTAACAGTATGGCATTGCAAGGAGCTTTGGAAGATGCTGGCGTTAATACGCGTTTACAAACGGCTATCCGTATGGAGCAAATCGCAGAACCATTTATCAAAAGAAGAGCAACGCGTCATTTAGAGAAAGGTCGTGTCGTAATTTTTGGTGCAGGAACAGGAAATCCATATTTTACAACAGATACAGCAGCGGTTTTGAGAGCAATTGAAACACAAGCTGATGTTATTTTGAAAGGAACTCGTGTTGATGGAATTTATACTGCAGATCCAGAAAAAGACCCAACAGCAGAGAAATTCGAAACAATTTCTTATCAAGAAGTTTACGATAAAAACTTAAAAGTAATGGATATGACAGCTTTTACTTTGAGTGAAGAAAATAATTTACCTATTATTGTATTTGATATGAATACAGATGGTAATTTGAAAAAATTAATTTTAGGAGATAACGTAGGTACTCTAGTAACAAATAAATAAATCCCGAAATGGAAGAATTAGATATTATTTTAGAAACGGCTAAGGAGCAAATGCAGGGAACTGTAAGTCACTTAGAGGTTGCATTCGACAAATTAAGAGCAGGTAAAGCTACTCCTGCAATGTTAAGTTCAGTTCGTGTTGATTACTACGGAAGTTTATCTCCGTTAACTCAAATTGCAAATGTAAATACACCAGATGCAATGACATTGAGCATTCAACCATACGAGAGAAATTTAATTAACGAAATCGAAAAAGCCATCATCAATGCTAATTTAGGTTTTGCACCTTCTAACAATGGAGATACAATCATTATCAGTATTCCTCCAGTAACAGAAGAACGTCGTAAAGAGTTAGTGAAAATGGCCAAATCGGAAATGGAAACTGCAAAAATTTCACTTCGTAATGCACGCCAAGATGCGAACAAAGCATTGAAAGCTGTAAAAGAAGCTTCTGAAGACATGGTGAAAGATTACGAAACACGTGTACAAGGATTAACAGACAAGTTTTCTAAGAAATTAGAAGAAGCTTTAACGAAAAAAGAAGCTGAAATCATGAAAGTTTAATCTTTCTTGAAAAAAAAATATTTTAAGGCAGCGTTTCGCTGCTTTTTTTATTTATTTGCATAATCAATTTCAAACGATGAAGAATTATATATTCCTGCTAAATTTCTGTATCTCAATTGCCACATTTGCTCAAATTAAAGTAAGAGTATTCGATGCTCAAGACGAATTTCGTTTAACAGGTGCCAATGTTTACAGCGATACCAAACAATTTCTTGGTCAAACAGACGAATTAGGAGAATTGGATATTAATGATTCTGTTCATTTTATTGATATAATCAAAAACGGATATTTCTCAGAAAGTATTCAGACTGATGGTAAAAAGTTGGTGGAAATTATGATGAAACCTTCTTTCATTAGTTTGGATGAGGTTAGTTTTACGACAAATGATTCTGTTGGTCGTAATTTGATTATCAAAGCAATTCGCAATCAATCCAAAAATACAATCAGAAACGGAGGAAATATTTTCCTAAAATCATATACTAAATTTTGGAGTACAGTAAATAACGATTCGATTCCGTTTATCATTCAACCTCAAAATCACAAAGATTCTGTCAATAATCAATGGAAAAAATTGTTAGATAACAGTCATTTATTTTTGGGAGAACGTGCAATGGATCACAAAGTTTCAAAGCGTTTTGGACTAAAAAATATCGTGCAATCTTCTCGTATTTCTGGAATGCGTTCGCCTTTGTACGAATATTTGGCGATGCAACCAGTTGCGTTCAATTTTGATCAAGATAAAATCAACTTTTTCTTCAAAGGAATTATTAATCCAGTGAGTCGCGAAGGTCTTTCGCATTACCGTTATGGTTTCAAAGAAGATATTTTTATTGATGGACGAAAAACGGCTGTTATTAGTTTTTTTCCATCAATCAAAACGGATAAAAGACAAATTAAAGGAACACTTTGGATTGATGATAGAACCTATGCTTTAATAAAAATTGAAGCAGAAAATACGATTTCAAATTATGTTGCAGAATTAGAAGCAGACTGGAAATTGAATAATGGTTCTTGGATTCCAAATCAACAAAAATATCGCATGGAAGCTGGTAATTTTAAGATTACAGAGAAATTAGCTGACGATGATTTTATTGATAAAAAAGAAAAAATTTGGATTAATCTTGAAACAACTTTCAAGGATATTCAAAATCCTGCACATTTCAAACGCAACGAATTTTTAGGATACGAAGACGAAATTTCTTTTCAAAATATGAACGAAAAGAAATGGGACAATGTGATGGAAGATTACCGTGATTCGTCATTATCAAACAAAGAACGAAATACTTATACGACAATTGATAGTATTGGCGATAAATATAAGTTAGAACGTCAAATGAAATTGATGAGAATCATCAATTCTGGAGGAAAATTATCGTTAGGAAAAGTTGATTTAGATTTAACAAAAATCTTAGCGTTTAATGATTACGAGGGTTTCAGACTTGGAGCCGCGTTTAATACAAACGAAAATTGGAGCGATAAATATTCATTGAATGCGTATTCAGCTTATGGTTTCAAAGATGAAACATTTAAGTTTGGATTTGGTGGAGATTATTATGTAAACAAACCTTATTCGGGACGATTTTTTGCAAAATACTCGCAAGATGTTTCAGCTTCTGGGAAAACGCCAATTTTATTGCAATCGAATTATACACGTCTAATTTCTGGAGCTTTTAGTAATATTTATAACCATGAATATTTTTCATATAAACGTTATTCGTTTGGATATGAGCAAGATATTTTCAAGAATGTAACTTTTAATATTTCGGCGAATTACGAAAAACAACAAGCAGAATTTGATTATTCTTTCCTGAATAATATTGGTTGGTACGATTTGTATAACACGCAATTAGCGATTCGTTTTGCGCCAAAAGACAAGTTTATTCGCACGCCTTACGGAAAAGTGACGGTGAATAGCGGGAAATCTGTTTTTTATGCAACGTTGACGAAATATTGGGATATTTTCAATTCTAACTATGATCCGCTTCGTTTCAATGTGTCTTATTTTGATGTGTTTGATACGCGAATTGGTAAAACAAATTTCAATGTAAATGCAGGTTGGATTGAAGGAAAAATGCCGTTGATGAATTTGTACGAAGGACAAGGAAATGCAAAACGAAATGACTTTTTGAATTTTGGAGTAGGAGGTTTAACGAACTTTGAAACAATGCGTCCTGGAGAATTTTATTCGGATCGATTTGTATCATTTCAGTTGAAACATATTTTTGCAGGCATTAAAGTTGGAAACAAAATTATTTTCCCACAATTCGTTTACCGTGGAGTTTTAGGTGATATGAAAGATAGAGCAGATCATCAAAATTTAGAATTCAAAACATTGAATCATTATTATCACGAAACAGGAGTTGAAGTAAATAATTTAATTTTCAAAACATTTGGATTGGGAGCTTTCTATCGTTTAGGAGCTTATTCTGAAGAAAAATTCCAAGATAATTTCTATTTAAAATTAACAGTTAATTTGAATTTTTTGTAGAATTTAGATTTTGTCATTCTGAATTTATTTCAGAATCTCATGATAAGATAATTTTACTTCAAAAAATAAACTAAAATCAAAAATCCTTTACATTTTCATTGAAATTGTAAAGGATTTTTAGGTTGGTTGAAAAATATTGTCAAAAATTATGCCTATAATTTTTATAACTTTAAATAATAACTAAATTTGTAAGGATAAATTAAAAAATTATGCAATCGTACGGAATTAAAGCCTTATTAGAAAAAGGCAAGGATTTGTTGCTACAGGAAGTAGTTGTAAATGGATGGGTAAGATCGTTCAGAAGTAATCGTTTCATCGCGTTGAATGACGGTTCTACAATTAATAATATTCAAGTAGTAGTAGATTTCGAAAATTTTGACGAATCAATTATAAAACAAATTTCTACAGCGGCTTCTTTACAAGTAAAAGGAGAAGTGGTAGAAAGTGAAGGAGCAGGCCAAGATATTGAAATTGTTGCGAAAGAAATCAAAATTTTAGGAACTGCGCCATCTGATGATTTAAAAGGAACAATTTTACAACCAAAACAGCACAGTTTAGAGATTTTGCGTGAGCAAGCACATTTACGTTTCAGAACGAATGTTTTTGCTGCAACTATGCGTGTTCGTAATGCGTTAATGTTCGGTATTCATAAGTATTTCAACGAAAATGGATTCGTTTACATCAACACGCCAATTATTACAGGATCTGATGCTGAAGGAGCAGGAGAGATGTTTCATATCACAAACTTGGATATGGAAAACTTGCCTAAAAACGAAGAAGGAAAAGTAGATTATACACAAGATTTCTTTGGTAAATCGACTAACTTAACGGTTTCTGGACAGTTAGAAGGAGAAACTGCAGCAATGGGATTAGGAAAAATTTATACATTTGGACCTACTTTCCGCGCAGAAAACTCGAATACTTCTCGTCACTTAGCTGAATTCTGGATGATTGAGCCAGAAGTTGCGTTTTTCCGTTTAGATCAAAATATGGATTTGGCTGAAGATTTCATGAAATCTGTTATCACTTACGCAATGGAAACTTGTAAAGATGATTTGAAATTCTTAGCTGAACGTTTTGACAAAGAACAAAAACAAAAACCAGAAGCTGAACGTTCTGAATTAGGATTAATAGAGCGTTTAGAATATGTTTTAAATAACAAATTCATTCGTTTAACTTATACAGAAGCAATTGATATTTTAAAAGAATCTAAACCAAATAAAAAAGGTAAATTCAAATATCCAATTGAAGGTTGGGGAGCAGATTTACAATCTGAACATGAACGTTATTTAGTTGAGAAACACTTCAAAACACCAGTTATTTTATTTGATTATCCAGCAGAAATCAAAGCATTCTACATGCGTATGAATGACGATGGAAAAACAGTTCGTGCAATGGACGTTTTATTCCCTGGAATCGGAGAAATTATCGGAGGCTCTGAGCGTGAAGAACGTTTAGAAGTTTTAGACGAAAAAATGGAAAAATTCGGAATCGATAAAGAAGAATTATGGTGGTACCGCGACACAAGACGTTTCGGTTCTGTGCCACATTCTGGTTTCGGTTTAGGTTTAGAGCGTTTGGTATTATTCGTTACTGGAATGGGTAACATTCGTGACGTGATTCCTTTCCCTAGAACACCGAATAACGCTGAATTTTAATCAAAATATTTTTACGGATTATGCTTAAAAATTGTAACTTTAAGCTAAATCCGTTTTTTATATAAGCCAAAACCCAAAATATGTTAAAGCAGGAATTAAATTTAAAATTACAACAAAAACTATCGCCACAACAAATCCAATTAATGAAGTTGGTTCAACTTCCTACGGTTGCTTTTGAACAACGCGTAAAGGAAGAGTTGGAAGAAAACCCTGCTTTGGATGATCAATCTTCTGAATATGATGAAGATTACGGAGGAGAGCAGGAAGAATGGGACAATCAGAGTGATGATTTTGGCGACGAACAAGTGATTGATACAAGTGATATCAATATTGATGATTATTTGAGCGATGACGATATCCCAAATTATAAAACGTATACGAATAATTATAGTGATGATGACGAAGATAAATCTGTTCCTTACGCACAAGGAGAGAGTTTTATCGAGTTTTTGACTTCGCAATTATATACGAATCGATTAACTTCGGAACAATTTCAAATTGCTGAATTTATATTAGGAAATATTGACGATGATGGTTACATGCGTCGTGATATTAAATCGTTGGTTGACGATTTAGCATTCTCGCAAAATATTTACACTTCGCCAGAAGAGGTCGAAAATTTGTTGATTAATTATATTCAACGAATGGATCCAGTTGGAGTAGGTGCGCGAGATTTGCAAGAATGTTTATTGATTCAATTAGAAAATAAAAATCAAACAGAAGCAGTAGAATTAGCCGAAAAATTAATTTCAGAATCGTTTGATGCATTTACGAAAAAGCATTATTCGAAATTGATGGCAAAATATGATGCGGATGATGATGAGTTGCGTGATGCAATTTCGGAGATTGAACGTTTGAATCCAAAACCAGGAAAATCATTTTCGAGTAGTAGTAAAATTGTAGAGCAAATAACGCCAGATTTTACGATTCATATCAACGATGGCGATTTAGAATTGTCTTTAAATGGACGTAATGTACCAGAATTGAAAATTTCGAGTGCGTTTGCAGAAATGTTAGATACATACAAAAAAACCGAAAATAAATCGAATCAACAGAAAGAAGCTGTAATGTTTGTCAAACAAAAGTTAGATTCTGCGAAATGGTTTATTGATGCGGTTCAGCAACGCCGTAATACGCTTTTGTATACGATGGAAGCGATTATGAAATTTCAAAAAGAGTATTTCTTAACTGGAGATGAAACGAAAATCAAACCGATGATTTTGAAAGATATTTCAGACAGAATTGGAATGGATATTTCGACAGTTTCTCGTGTTGCGAATTCAAAATATGTCACAACGCCTTACGGAACATTTTTGATAAAGGATTTGTTCTCAGAATCGTTAACAAATGATGAAGGTGAAGAGGTTTCGACGCGCGAAATCAAACGAATTTTGCAAGATGTAATTGCAGATGAAGATAAGCGTAAACCTTTGACAGACGAAAAATTAACTGAAATTTTGAAAGAAAAAGGTTATCCAATTGCTCGTCGTACAATTGCAAAATATCGCGAACAACTAAATATTCCAGTTGCAAGATTGAGAAAAGAAATCTAAAATTTTTAGAATATAATCAATAAAAAAAGAGCTTTTTATAAAGCTCTTTTTTTGTTTTTACCCCAAGTTGTCATCCATTCAAAATAATCTTCTTTATATGAATTATCATTTAATTGCGTAATAATTTTTTGTTGTTTTTCTTTGTTCAAATCATCATCAATCACAGAAAAATTTAAGAAAATATCTTTACCGATTAATTTTGAAAAGAAATTTTCATTCTTTAATTCTTCTAAAACTTCGATACATTTTTCATTAATTTTATTCTGAAATTGATAAAACCAATCTTCGTCATCGTCGTGTTTATCAACTATTTCTTTGCATATTTGATTGATTTCTTGAAAAGAATTTTCAGCTCCTAAATAATCATATTTCCATTCAGAAGGCTCGTATTTGTAGTAACAAAAATCGTCTTCATCCGAAACTTTTTCTAAATGTTCTACAGAATTTGCCGAAGGATGAATAGCTATTTTCGAGTCGTTATTGCACAAGGCAAAAGCGTAAAGGTCTTGGGAAGGATTTTCGTTATAAATTTTCAAAAAGGCTTGTTTGGTTGATTGCACTAATTTGTTTTTTAATTCATTAAAATCCATTCATTTATATTTTTTTAATCGTTTAAAATTATTTTTTTGAAATGTAGTAAAATTCTTTAAATATTAAATCATTGTTAATTTATTTTTTAAAGACAAATTCAATTATTATTCATTTTCTATGTAACTTTTCTACAATTCACACGTCATTATAGTAAACAAACCTAATATGTCTAAATTATATATACCAATTTTATTATTTGCCTCGACCTCGATTTTTGCGCAACAACAATATAAAGGAAGCTTGCAATATGCGAATCAAACGTCTGTTAGTTTGGCTGATGTGATTATTCTGAAAGATGATCAAATTATTGATGAAATTTCAACTGATGATAAAGGAAATTTTGTGGTCGAATTACCCGAAGGAAATTATACGTTTCGAATAGAAGAAGCTGGAGTTTTACTTTATACTCAAACGATTTTATGTGGACAAAATCAAGATTTAGGCGTAATAATTCTTCCAAAAACTGAAAACATTACATTAACTGAAACAGTTGTAAAAAGTCAAAAAAAATTAATTGAAAAGAAAGTTGATCGACTTGTTTTTAATGCAGATTTAGCGGAAGGAGCGAAAGGTGGAGATGCGTTAGATTTGCTAAAATTGGCGCCTCGTGTGAAGGTTGATAATGATGTAGTTTCGATAATTGGTAAAAGTACTTTGCGCGTGATGGTGGACGATCGTTTGTTGGAAATGTCTGGTGATCAATTGACAAATTATTTAAAAACACTTCGAGCTGATGATATCGAGAAAATAGAAGTAATTACAAATCCGCCCGCAAAATATCAAGCAATAGGAAATAGTGGAATTCTCAATATTGTATTGAAATCTGGAAAAAAAGACTCGTGGAATGGGAGTTTGTCGTCATCATTGCAACATTATAACAAACCATATTGGAACAATAGTGCATCGTTTAATTATCGAAAAAATAAATGGACATTAGTCTCTAATATTTTTGGAGGTTTTGGTGAATATGACGGAATTGGACAATCGGATATTTATTTTACAAAAACCAATGAAGTTTGGACCGAAAGAGAAAAAAATAGTGGTAAAAATAGAAATATTGGCGGAAAATTAGGGTTGGATTATAAAATTTCGGAGAAATTGACGACTGGTTTTACGGTTGATTTATATGCTGGAAATCGAAAAGGAACTGGTGGTACGAAAACAATGATAAATAGTTTGGATAAGAACGAATTGTTGAGTTATATTTTGAATGATCGAAATGGGAGCAAAGGAAACACGAAATACAATACTTTAAATTATCACGTGATTTATAAAATGGATACCATCGGAAAAAAACTGACATTTGATTTTGATTGGGTAAATTTTAATAACAACAATACAAGTGTAACTTCTAATCGATTTTTTGACTCAAATAATGTTGAGAATACAGCAGAATATCAAGGAAATAAAAGTTTGTCCGATCAAAAAGCAAACAATTATAGTTTGAATATTGATATGGAACATCCCGTTAATACTTGGAAACTAAATTATGGTGGACGTTATAGTTGGACTAAAAATAATAGCGATAATTTATTTTACAATACTTCGTCTGGTTCACCTGTTTATGATGAAAAGTTGAGTAATGGTTTTTATTATGACGAAAATATTTTAGCTTTTTATGCGAGTATCGAAAAAGATATTTCAGAAAAATGGTCTGCAAAAGTTGGTTTGAGATACGAAAATACAGATGCAAAAGGTTTTTCTCCGCAAGAAAATCAACATGATACCTATAAATATGATGGGCTATTCCCAACGGCTTATTTGATGTATAAACCAGCTGAAAATCATTCATTAAGTGTAAATGTTGGGCGCCGTATTGATCGACCTTTTATGGGACAATTGAATCCGTTTCGTACCATTTATTCTCCTTATTCTTTTGCCGAAGGAAACCCGAAGTTAAAACCTTCTTATTCGTATAATTATGAGTTGGAATATGCATACAAAGATTTGGCAGTTACAACATTATATTACAGAAATTCTACGGATGAAATCAATCAAATTGTAGTTGTAAATCCGAGCGAAAATACGCAAAACTGGATTCCATACAATTATGCTGATTCGGAGAGTTTTGGGATTAGTGAAAATGTAAATTTTAAGCTTGTAAAATGGTGGAAAGTCAATGGAGCGATTGATTTGTATTACAAAAAAACGAAAGGAATTATTCCAGAATATAATTATGTATTGGATGGATTTAATGGAGAATTTCGTTTGACAAATAATTTGGAATTGAATAAATCGAAAACATTGTTATTTAATCATACCACAAATTATACAACAAAAACGATTGATGCTATGTCAAGAAGTCGCGCTAATTGGAGTACAGCTTTTGGTTTGAGAGCGTTATTTTTGGATAAAAAATTCGAAGTTTCGTTTAATGTGAATAATGTATTTAAAGATAGAGCTTGGCAAGATGAAAGCTTTAGTAACGATACAAAATTTGTTTATACAGGACAATCTGCTCGCTATTATCGCGTTGGAATTCGATACAATTTCGGAAAATCATTTACAATAGAACAATCAAAAAGTAGTTCTGAAAAAGGAAGATTGTAAATTGTTAAAAATAAACCCCAATATTGATTAAAATATTGAGGTTTGTTTTTTTTATAATTTTTTCTTTGAGATTCTATTTTTTTTCTTTTATTTTGTAACCAATGTCTAATGTTGTATAATTTGGTTATGAGTGAGTATTTAACTATTTCAGAAACAGCGAAATTACTTAATAAAAGTACAAAAACACTTCGTCGTTGGGATGAAGAAGGGAAGTTATCGGCTGTTCGAGAACCTATAAGTAATTATAGAGTTTATAGGAGAAGAGATGTAGAGACGTTGTTTGCTGAATTTTTGCAGACAGATATTGAAGAAACTGTTTCAAATTTTGTAAAGCCAACGCAAGATTTTCATGTCTTAGAATTATTTGCTGGAGCTGGAGGTTTGGCAATTGGTATGGAAAAAGCAGGGTTGAAATGTGTTGCATTAAATGAAATTGATAAACACGCTTGCGAAACTCTAAGAAAAAATAGACCAAATTGGAATGTCTTAGAAGGTGATATTAAGAATTTTAATTTTTCTGAATATTATAATAAAGTTGATGTTGTAACAGGAGGATTTCCTTGTCAAGCTTTTAGTTACGCAGGAAAAAGACTTGGTTTAGAAGATGCAAGAGGAACTTTATTTTATGAATTTGCAAGAGCTGTAAAAGAAGTTAATCCACCTATTTGCATTGGAGAAAACGTAAAAGGTTTATTGAATCATGATAATGGTAATACTTTACGTGGAATGATTTCAATTTTAGATGAAATTGGGTATAAAGTAGTTCCAGTAGAGGTTTTGAAAGCAATTAATTATAATGTTCCACAAAAAAGAGAACGATTAATTTTAGTAGGAATTCGCAAAGATATTCCAATAGATTATCACTATCCAACGCCGTACAAAAAAATATATAATCTTTCTGATGCGTTGAAAAAAGGAGAATTGTTCGATTGTAATGTTCCGAAATCTACTGGAGCTAAATATCCTGAAAGCAAGAAAAGTGTATTAGATTTAGTTCCTCCAAAAGGCTATTGGAGAGATTTACCTCTTGATATTCAGAAAGAATTTATGGGAGCAAGTTTTTATTTAGGCGGAGGAAAAACAGGAATGGCAAGAAGAATAGGCTGGGACGAACCTTGTTTAACGCTAACATGTAGCCCTGCTCAAAAGCAAACAGAGCGTTGCCATCCAGATGAAACTCGTCCTTTTACAGTAAGAGAATATGCTCGTATTCAGACTTTTCCTGATGAATGGGAATTTTCTGGACCTATGGCTCAACAATATAAGCAAATCGGTAATGCTGTTCCTGTTAATTTAGGAAAAGAGGTTGGTTACTCTATAATTAATTTTCTTAATCAATATTATAGTTTGTCAAAACCTGAATAATAAGAATAATTATCAAAGGAAATTTGATCAAGAATAGAACGTTTTGAATTTTCGGTTTCTGAAGTAATTTCTTCTAAAGCCGAATTTTCTTTTACGTCTTGTTTCTTTTTTGTAGTTTTCAAAAAATCATTTATTGCAATTGGAAGTGCTTTATAAAGTTGATAGAAAGCATCTTCTTCTCCAGTTAATAAAGCATAAAATTGATCTCCAGAGATTTTAAAAACCCTCGAATGACTATATTCTTTACCATTAATTTCACCTTTCCAATTTTCGTTAAAACTATTTTTCGCTAAAATCTGAACCCAATAACATTTAGCTTTCTTATAATCATCAGCATATCGAGCCAATTTTTGAAAAAGAGCTTCCGCAGAACTACTATTCATTGTATTATGTTTATTTTTGATATCTGCAAAAAGTGTATCATCATTTGCTTTTATATCAAAACCACTTAAATTTCCAACTTCAAAGCCTTTTATACCTCCTAAAATTTGTTCATGAAAAGTTCCGATAGAATTATTAATAGACTTATCTATTTGTCTAAGAATTTCTGATTGAATTAAATCTTCTTCATCAATGTTATTGAATTTAGAATCAAAGGTTAGTTTAATTGTATCAACTTTATTTGTATAAAAACTTTTTTTAGAAATTTTGCTTTTAGCCTTTTGATAAGATTTATATAAATTTTCAATGCAATTTAATAAATGCTCATCTGAAATAAAGTTTACATATTTATTTTTCATTACCAGTATTGTATAATATTGCTAAGTTAGAATAATTATTCGATTATATAAAAATGTAATTATGCTTTACTTCTTTTCCATTTTATAGAACAATAAAATCACAAAACTAATGGTAAACGAAACACCCATTGCAAGCGCCGAAGCTTTCATTCCACCAGAATATTCAATCAATAATCCGTAAATAACTAAACCTAAAAATAAGGCAAATTTTTCGAAAACATCGTAAAAGCTAAAATAAGTTGTTGTATCTTCTGTTTCTGGTAATAATTTGGCGTATGTAGAACGTGACAAAGCTTGCAAACCTCCCATTACAAGACCAACCATTGCAGCCATTACGTAAAATTGAGTTTTTACATTTGGATCATTTTTATTAATCAAATAACCAATTATACATGTAATAATCCAGATAAAAATTCCGATTAACAAGGTTTTCTTATTTCCTATTTTCCCTGATAGAAAAGAGAATAACCATGCACCTAAAACAGCTTCTATTTGAATTAATAAAATAGTCATAATCAATTCTGAAGATTCCATTCCAATTTCTGAACTTCCAAACATTGCAGCCATCAAAAAGATAGTTTGCATTGCTAAACTGTAAAAGAAAAATCCAGCCAAAAAAACACGAATATTTTTGTATTGATTTAGATCTTTGAAGGTATGTTTTAAATTTTTAAAACTAGATTTGATGATATCTTTTGGAATTTCGCGATCATATTTGTGATTTGGTAATTTACTTAATGCAATTTGTCCAAATCCTAACCACCAAATTCCTGTTAATAAGAAACTTATTCGAGTAAACATTGCTTGTTGTTCTTCTGGAGCGAATTGTATCATCGCCAAACAAATTGTCAATAAAATGACAGAACCAATGTAACCAAACATATAACCTTGTGCCGAAACTTTGTCCATTTTTTCGTCTGAGACAATTTCTGGTAAATAGGCGTTGTAAAAAACTAAACTTCCCCAAAAACCTATGCTTGCAGTGATATTGAGTAATAAAGCTAACCAAACTAAATCGCTTGATGTAAAGAAAAACATTCCGATACATGAGAACGATCCTAAGTAGCAAAAAAAGCGAAGAAATTTGATTTTATTTCCGATTAAATCTGCAATTGAAGATAAAACAGGAGACAAAACAATCACAAAAAAGAAAGCAATTGCTAATGAAAAATTGAATGCGGATTCTGGTAATAATCCTAAGAATTTAATTGGTTGATCGTTCGCATCATAGGTCATTAAAGTGTAATAAACCGGAAAAATAGCAGAGGCAATAACTAAAGAATGAACAGAATTCGCCCAATCGTAAGAAATCCAAGCTCGTATTAGTTTGGGATTATCTTTTGTATTCATAAATTTTTTATAGTAATGTTGGTTAAACTTAAGAATAATTTATTAAAAATAATGTTTCGTAAAAATTAATTGTTCAATCTTCTATTCTTTCAGTTCAAATTTGGTCAGTTTATTGTCTTTGTAACAATAAAATTCATAACTATCTTCTCCAATTCTGAATACTTTTTCGAGATGGATTTTATCGTAATTAGGTAAAATTTCATTGTATTTTTTTAATAAACCTTCAGGTAATTCATTCGGTTGAATTGGACGTTCAATCTCAAATTCACCATCTAACGAATATTCCATCACAAAATCGCTGTTTCGCCATTTCAAAGTTGTTTCATTTTCGTCACCTTTACTTGTTGTTGTAAGTTGAACTTTATCTTCTTGAATGATTTTTTGGGAACTTGTATAAAAAAGTGTAATTCCAGAAATAACCATCGCTGCATAACCAACTTTTCTGAAAATAAAATCGCTAAAATAAGGTAAAATATATTTGACCGTATAAGAAGAAATAATTGAGGCAACAGCAATCGTCAACCCAAGTAATAAAGCGTTTTTTGAGTATAAACCAAGAACAATATAAATGATTAATTTTATGATATGAAGTATAATTTCGTTGGCAGCTCGTGTTGCAATAATTTCTTCTTTTGTTAATCCATATTTTAAATAAAATCTATTGAATAATAAGCCAATTGCTCCTGTTATTCCAGATACAAATCCAGCTAAAAAACCAACAATGGCCAAAATATATTTTGGTGAAGGTTTTTCTTCATTGTCTTGTTGTTTTTTGTTTAGAAATAATTGTGGAACATTTGAAATCAATAATACAGCTACAATAATTTGTAAATAAATTGGGTTGATAAATTTGATTAAATAAGCACCCATTAAAACTGCTGGAATTGAAAATGGCACAAACCAAAAGAAGATTTTCCAATGTACAGATTTTCTGAAAGCCGCTATTCGAGAGGCAGAACTTGTAAATGTTCCAATTGTTAATGAAAAAGGAACTAACGAAGTCGGAATAATAAGATTGAGTATTGGAATTAAGATTAAACTTGCGCCACCGCCACAAATTGCACTTATCCAAAATGCTAAAATTGCTCCAATAAATAGGAGAAAAATAGTAAAAATCATAATCAGAAATTTTATTCTGTTACAAAATTAGGACGATGATTTTAGAAATAAATGTCTAAAGACTTATCTTAAGTAAAACTTAAGAATAAGTAAATCTTAATTGAAAAAGATGATTTTTCGGATAAATTGTTTGCGAAATTTGCTGAAAATTATTTTTTAATAAGGCTTTAGACGAGGCGATATTTTCTTTTTTCACCCAAGCTTCAATCAGCATATATTTTCTCGATTTCAACTCTTTCGAAATCAGATTGATGATTCGTGTTGCGTAACCTCTGTTCCAAAATTGTTCATCAATCGAATAACCAATAATCGCTTTGTCGTGAAAAGGTTGAAACATCACAGTACCAATCAATGTTTCAGAAGATTTTTCGATAACAGCAAAGCGAAATTCATATCCAGAATTCTTTTTTTCTTTATCTCTTTCCAGCATTTTGTATGCATCTTCGATCGTTTTCATTGGTGCGGTTTCGCTATATTTCATGGCTTCCGCATTCGAATAAATTTCGAAAAGTCTAGCTACATCAGTGTCTAAAAGCTCTCTGAAATAAATTAATTCGTCTTCCATATTTTGGATTTAAGAATTTGCTTGACGTTCTAATTTTTCAATCAATAATGCTTTTGCGTTTGTAAGCGCATAATCTTTAGCTTCTGCAAATGAAACGTTATATTTTGGTTTAAGTGATTGAATATCTTTTGGTAAATCGTTTAAAAGTTTATCATAATAAACATCTAACATTTCAGAAGTTGGCATTTTGAAATCAATTTTTAACTGAAATCTTCTCAACAATGCGACATCAATAATATGTGGGTGATTTGTAGCGGCAATCAACAATGAGTTTTGTGGCAAATAATCAATTAATTGAATTACTGTGTTCACTAAACGACGCATTTCGCCAACGTCTTTGTCATCATTTCCACGCGCTTTTCCGATTTGGTCAAACTCATCCAAAAATAGAATTGCTTTTTCACGAGCAGCTTTATCAAAAAGCATTCTTATATTTTGCGAAGTTTCACCAATTCTTGACGAAACAATATTGCTTAAATTCAGAATCAATATAGGTTTTCCGATTTCATTTGCAATTGCTTTTGCAGTTGTTGTTTTTCCACAACCCGAAAATCCATGTAACAAAATTTTATTATTGACAGGTAAATTATATTTGCTCAATTCCTCTATATATCGATGTTCTTTGATAAGTTGTTTTACTTGCACAAGATTTTGATCATCCAAAAAAACATCATTCAAAGAAATTTCTTCCTTATCGTCAACAATTAAATCGTAAATATTCATATCAATTTTACTTCAAGACTCAAAATTAAACTATTTTAATCCGAAAGCCGATTTTTAGTACAAAAAAAGCTTCAGATTTCTGAAGCTAAAATTTTAAACCATCATATGATAACTTATTGAAATTGTATTTCAAGCATTAATCGTGGTAATTGCAATAATGATAATCGCAATATAATTTTCAGAAAAAAGTGTCAATGCCTTTTGATAAGTTTCTTCTAATAAACCATGTTGACTAATATTTGTAATTTATTCTGTCATCTACAATATCACACGCTCTTCTTCTGTAAAAAGTGTTGTTTATCGCCATGCATTCAACAAAAAAATAAGTTGATTTGTTTCGCTTAATATCATCGCTTCTTTGGTGTGCATATTAATACAAAAAGCACAACCATTGATTTGTGAAGCTTTGGTTTTAATAAGTTCTAAATATAATTTATCTAATTCAGAATTTGCTAAATAATTCTCTAAACCCATACATCGCTTCGTAAGCTTTTGGTTCTAATTTTTGAATATTTAATCGTGATTTCATTTCCTAATTTTTTACAAAGTTCGTCGATTATTTATTCAATAAAATTAAACTGGTTTAAGAAAACTCTTTCTTTCGGATTTCGCTTAAATATTCGGGTGTGAAACCTAAATAAGAAGCCAATAAATATTGAGGAACGCGTTGTAAAAACTCAGGAAAATTTTTCTTGAAGTGAAGATAAAAATCCTCTTTCGAAAACTCTTTCAAATATTTGGAAAGCATTTGAGCAGCAGCATTTGCTTTTTGATAAATTTGTTTGAAATACGAATTGAAAATAGGATTTTTTTCGCATAAAATTTCTTCGTTCGTTTTACTCATTTTCATAATAATTGCATTTTCTACAGCTTGAATATAAAACTCAGAACTTTGTTGATTAATGTAAGAAAACAAATCTGTCAACCACCAATTTTCTATAGCGAAATCAATGATTTGTTCTACATCTTTTTCATTGATGAAAAATAACCGAATACATCCAGAAATAATAAAATAATTGTACGTACAAACTGTTCCAGCTTTATGAATCATTTCTTTTTTCTTCACCGAAAACTTTTTAAAATATTGGACTGAATCGTGAAATTCTTCTTCAGAAATTGAAGTGAAAATTTGAATATGTTTCTTTAACTGACCGAAAGAATTTTCCATTTTATAAGCTTAATATATTTCTCTTTAAAATTAATGATTAGTTTCCGAAAGGATTTAATTTAGTTTAAAATTAATCAGGTTTATAGTCAGAATTTGGAGTGCAATTTGCTTGAAATGAATCGTCGAAACAACATAAAAATAATCTATAAAGATTTGACATTATTTTTTACTTTTATGAACCAAAAAATAACAATAATATGGCTTCAGGAATATTTGCAATTTTAGATGATATTGCAGCATTGATGGATGATGTAGCGGTTACAAGTAAAGTAGCAGCGAGTAAAACAGCAGGGATTTTAGGAGATGATTTGGCTGTAAATGCTGAGAAAGCAACGGGATTTTTATCTTCTCGCGAAATACCAGTTTTATGGGCAATTACAAAAGGTTCTTTTATTAATAAATTGATTATTGTTCCAATTGTTTTGACACTAAATCATTACATGCCAGAGATCATAAAATATGTTTTGATTTTGGGAGGTTTTTATTTAGCTTTTGAAGGTGTAGAGAAGATAATCGAGTTTATTTTTCACCGTCCAAAAAAAGGTTCAGAAGTTATTCATGAAGATAAAGTAGAAGATAAGAAACAAGTTTCGGAAAAATCAAAAGTGAAATCTGCGATTATTACAGACTTTATTCTTTCGATAGAAATTGTGATTATTGCATTGAGTACAGTTTTGGAACAACCAATGTTGACACAAGTTTTTACAGTTTCGTTTATTGCAATTTTAGCAACTATTGGCGTTTATGGGATTGTAACCTTAATTGTTCGTATGGATGATGCAGGTTTTAAACTGATAAAAGCATCACACGACAAAGGAGCTGTTTCTAAATTAGGGCACTTTTTAGTTGCTGCATTGCCTTTTGTGATTAAAATTTTAGGATTTGTAGGGACTGTTGCGCTTTTATTGGTGTCAGGCGGAATATTTGTTCACAACATCGATTATATTCATCATCATTTACCTACAGCAATTCCAATGATGATTAACGAAGCTTTGATTTCATTAGTTGCAGGATTATTGGTTGTGGTACTTGTCACAATAGTTAAGAAATTAATAGGTTTAGCTAAAGGTTAGGAGATAGAATAGATTTAGAAAAGGATTGTATTCATTTAATTAATGAATAAATTTTTAATCTAAACTTTATCCTCAAATTACGCGCATTCAACGTATCTTTAGGACAATTAAACAATAAATTATGAAAATAAAGTCGATAATAGCACTTTTTTTTCTCGCTACCACTTTTACTTTTGCTCAAACAAAGCAGATTCTGATTGAAAATGTTAGAATTTTAGATCATCAAACTCAAGCATTAACATCACCGATGAATGTTTTGGTTTCTGGTCAAAAAATTGAAAAAATTAGTTCTACAAAAATTTCTTCACCTAATCAAGATGTTGTAAAAATTAATGGAGGAGGAAAAACGTTGATGCCAGGTTTAATCGATGTTCATGTACACATGGTATTTGGTTCATTGACGATGGCGCAAATGATGTCGCCAGATATGTCAGAAGAAATGTTAATGAATAAAGTTGGCGAAGCTTCCCACAAAATGTTGATGCGTGGTTTTACGAGTGTTCGTGATGCTGGAGGACCAATTTTTCCTTTGAAACTAGCCATTGATAAAGGTAAAGTTGCAGGGCCTAGAATTTGGCCTTCAGGAGCAACGATTAGTCAAACGGCTGGTCACGGTGATTTTAGAACTCTTGGTGAACGTTCGCGTCGTTTTTTTGGAAATGCATCTCGAGCAGAGGAATTAGGAGCTACTTTTATTGCTGATGGAAGAGATGAAGTTTTGACAGCAACAAGAGAAAATTTACGTTTTGGTGCGAGTCAAATCAAATTGATGGCAGGTGGAGGAACGTCTTCTGCTTATGATCCGATTGATGTTACGCAATATACTTTTGACGAAATGAAAGCGGCTGTTGATGCTGCTGAAGATTGGGGAACCTATGTAATGGTGCATGCCTATACGCCGAGAGCTGTGCAACGCGCTGTGGAAGCAGGAGTGAAGTCAATTGAGCATGGTCAAATGTTAGATGAAGAAACATTGAAAATTCTTGCTAAAAAAGGCGTTTGGTTGAGTCTTCAGAATTTGATGGATAATAATGAAAACATGGACGAGCAGCGAAAAGAAAAACGTAAACCAGTTTTGGATGGTCAAGATAAAGTTTGGCCATTAGCCAAAAAACTTGGTGTGAAGCTCTCATGGGGAACGGATTTCTTGTTTGAACCTGAGCTGAATGATGAGCAAAATAGTTATATTTTACGTCTTCAAAAATGGTTTACAAATGCTGAAATTCTGAAAATGATTACTCAAGATAATGGTGAATTATTACAGTTATCTGGTTTAAGAAGTCCATATCCAGGGAAATTAGGTGTTGTAGAAGAACAAGCTTTAGCAGATTTGATTTTGGTTGATGGAAATCCTTTGAAAGATTTATCGTTAATCGCTAATCCAGATAAAAACTTTTTAGTCATTATTAAAGATGGTCAGATTTATAAGAATACAATTAAAACTAAAAAGTAAAATTATCATACATTATAAAAAAACGAGATGAATTTTTACTTACCTCGTTTTTTTTAGTTATAAAAATTAGAAATTTTAGATCTTATTTATCGGCTTGAAATTTGTTGAAAAAGTCAATGGTTTATTTATAAAAAATTTTGATTTTGAATAAGTAAAACTGTAAATTAATAATTAAATCTTAATAAAAATGTCAACACCAGAGAATATTTATTATAGAGTAATTCTTCCAGACGATGAGATTATAGCTACTTTACTTATTGTCCATGGTATGCAAGAACATAGTGGGCGATATGAAAATTTTGCAAAGTATTTGGCTGACAAAGGAATTCTAGTTTTGTTATATGATCATTTGGGGCATGGAAAAACAGCGAAAATAGAAGAAGATTACAGTTTTTTCTGCTTAGATAATCCAAAAGAAAATTTAATAAATACGGCAAAAGATTTAGCTAATTTGTTAGAGAATAAATACCCTTTATTACCGCATTTTATTTTGGGACATTCAATGGGATCGTTTATAACACGTTGCCTACTTCAAGAATATGGAAATCATTTTGATGGTGCTATAATTATGGGAACAGGAGGTAGGATTCCTGGAATTAAATTATTGAGTAGTTTTTTAAGTCTTCTAAATAAATTGATTCCTCATAAAAGAAGTCAATTACTTAATACTATTTTTTCAAAATCGAATAATAAATATTTTAAAAATGAAGAAAATTTTCAGGAGACTAATTGGCTTAGTTTAGATGAGTTAAATCGTTTAAATTTTCTGAAAGATCCTCTTTGCGGAATACCTTTCACTGTTAACGGTTTTTGTACTTTGATTAATTTAAATATACAAGCAACAAAAAAGAATTGGGCAAAAGCTATACCGCAATCTTTACCTATTTATTTTGTGAGTGGAGCAGATGATCCAATTGGTGATTTTGGTAAAGGAGTTTTGCAATCGTATGAAGATTTAAAGCAAAATGGATTTCAACATGTAACAATGAAATTATATCCAAACTTGAGACATGAAATATTGAATGAATCTATCAAAGATGAAGTATATCAAGATATTGTAGATTGGTTAACGGTTTTGATAAATCATAAAAAAATAGAGCAAAAAGACGTTTAATAAATCTTTTTGCTCCAAAAAAATTATTCTCCTAAAAGAGCACCAGAAACATTCCAATAACTGAAACTATTTCCTTCTGGTTTTCCTTGCGGAATTTTTACTTGTATACTATGTTTTCCGGCTTTTAAATTGCCCAAATCTATAAAATATGGATTTGTGATTGTTCCAGGGCACCAGTTAGAACGACTATAATCAGATGATGATAAACCATTGTCAAAATTACCAGAAGCAGGATTGTAAGCGCGATACGAACCACAATCTTGTCTCCAAGGAACTATATTAAATACTTTTTGTCCATCAAGAAAAATACTATTTTCTTTCGGAACAAATTCATCACCATTTTCCCAACCGCCATGTCCAGTTGTTGTAAAACGTAATTTAGCATTGTTGTAATCTTCTTTCAACGTGAATTCTACTGTAAAACCATTCGGATTTTCGAACAAAGTAGGGTATTCTTGTCCAGCCATTTCCATCACATTTGCAGTATTGAAAATTGGTAAAACCTTTTTAATTGGCATTGTTGTAGAACCTGATGGATGAACAGAAATATTGGCAGAAATAATATGTCCGCCTTGATCATAATTTCCAATGAAGAAACCAATCAAAACTTCTTGATCAGATAATAAACCTTGAAATTCTGTGATTTCTTGACGATATTTTGCTTCGGTTTCCCATGTTTGATTTTTTAATTGAATATGATTGAATTTTTTAATTCCAAAAGGTGTGAAAAAGCGCATTAATTCAATAGTTGGCGAATAATTTTCTGTCAAAAAATAACCTTGATATTTCTTATTATTTGCAGATGTAAAAATCGGTAATTGATTAATTCCTTTTTGTAAACCATCCATAAATGTAATTTTAGAATCACGGGGAATCAAAAACACAGAACCAGTTCTGTCGTAAGCATCACCATTTGATTGTTGCGAAACATTTAAGAAAACTTGGCTTCCTACTTTAATTTGAGGAATTTTAATTTTTCGAACCACAACAGTTCCATTAGCAAAGCGATAAATTGAATCATTTGACGAAAAATCTTTACTAAAGTTAACTTGTTGATGTGATAAAAGTGGAATATCAACGAATTTACTTTTCCAAATAATGTCTTTATATGTCAATAAATCAACTCGATTTTGAAGCAATTCTTTTTGGATAAATTGACTTGGAATCAAATCTTTTTCGCGTTCTATTTTCGAAGCTCGAATAGTTGAATTATTATTTCGAGTAAATTCTAAGACAAAACCTAAATTCATTCCAATCATTGTTGGAGAAGCATTCAACTCCATATTGTCAACAAACCAAACGTCTATTGTATTCGAATTGATATTTGTCGTCGCTTTTTTACAACGTAAACCTAAAATTCGTTTTGTATCTTTAGAAATCGTGAAAACAGATTTATTAAACGAGACAGAATCATTTGTAATAATAGAATTAGTCGGGTCAAATTGCGTAATCATTGAGATGATTGATGGATTTGTTTTGGAATAATAAAACATTTCATCAGGATAATTTGTCGAAAAATTAAAGCTTTGTTGCTTTCCAATAATTGTTTCTTTTGTATTCGCAATAACTTGTATGGGGTTATTTTCTTCGACTTTCTTTCCGTTCGAAAAGCGTTCATACGTAATTTTGTAGGTTTCCTGTGCATCAAGAACAATAGCCTGAATACAAAAAATTATAAGTAGAATTGATTTCAATTTCATGTGTGATAAATAAAAAAGGTTTACAAACGAATTGTAAACCTATAAAAATATCTGATTGTATGAAAAAATATCTTATACAAAAGCATTAATACCTGTCACATCTGCTCCAGTAATCAATAAATGGACATCATGCGTTCCTTCGTATGTAATTACAGATTCAAGATTTGCAGCATGTCGCATCATAGGGAAATCGCCTACAATTCCCATTGCTCCAATAATTTGACGAGATTCTCTCGCAATATCAATAGCTATTTTTACATTGTTGCGTTTTGCCATAGAAATTTGTTCAGGAGTTGCTTTATTTTCGTTTTTCAACGTTCCTAATCGCCAACATAACAACTGAGCTTTCGTAATTTCTGTAATAAATTCAGCTAATTTTTTCTGCTGTAATTGATAAGAAGCAATCGGTTTTCCAAATTGTGTTCGTTCTAATGAATATTTCAAAGCTGATTCGTAACAATCAATTGCAGCACCAATTACACCCCAAGAAATTCCGTATCGAGCCGAATTTAAACAAGATAGTGGTCCCCGTAAACTACTCACTTCTGGTAAAATTTGAGATGCTTCAATTTTTACATTTTCGAAAACTAATTCACCTGTTTTTGAAGCTCTTAATGACCATTTATTCAAAGTTTCTGGTGTTGTAAAACCTTGCATTCCACGTTCTACAATAACACCACGAATTTTTCCTTCTTCATCTCTTGCCCAAACAACTGCAATATCACAAATTGGTGAATTTGTAATCCACATTTTTGCTCCATTTAAGATATAATGATCACCATTTTTAGTTAAACGAGTTTCCATTCCGCCTGGATTTGAACCGTGATTTGATTCAGTTAATCCAAAACTTCCAACGAATTCTCCTGAAGCTAATTTTGGTAAATATTTGCGTTTTTGTTCTTCTGATCCAAAAGAAAAAATTGGATACATCACTAATGAAGATTGTACTGATGCAGCAGAACGAACAGCCGAATCGCCGCGTTCTAATTCTTGCATGATTAATCCATACGACATTTGATCTAAACTAGCGCCTCCATATTCTTCAGGAATATATGGTCCTAAAGCACCAATTGCACCTAATTTTTTCATTAAATCTGGAATATCTTTATGATGTTGCGCAGCATCATCTATCACAGGTTTTATTTCGTTGTCCACAAAATCTCGAACAGATTGACGAATTAATTTATGTTCTTCGGTTAATAAATCATCAATCTTAAAATAATCTGTAGTTGAATTCATTTTATGCGGTTTTATTTTATTAAATCTAACGATTATTCATTAAATTAAAAATTATTCTGAATAATATTTATTAAAAATTTTAATTTATGAAACTTTTGACTAATTTAGGTAAAAGTTAAAAACACAAAATAACACAAAAAAATGATAGAAAACGAATTAAAAGAAATAGGTATTTCTTCCGAAAATTTCGGAACATCGACAGGAAATACTTGGTTTGGAAAAGGTGAAGAGCTTTCTTCTTACTCGCCAGTAGATGGAAAATTGATTGGAAAAGTTAAGTCATCAACAAAAGATGATTATGAAGTAGTGATAAAAGAGGCACAAGTTGGTTTCAAAGAATGGCGAATGATTCCAGCACCGAAACGTGGAGAAATTGTGCGTCAATTTGGAGATAAACTTCGTGAGAAAAAAGCTTCTTTAGGAAAATTAGTTTCGTATGAAATGGGAAAATCCTATCAAGAAGGTTTGGGCGAAGTGCAAGAAATGATTGATATCTGTGATTTTGCAGTTGGATTATCGCGTCAATTATATGGTTCGACAATTCATTCGGAGAGACCTTTGCATCGCATGTACGATCAATATCATCCGCTTGGAATTGTAGGGGTGATTTCTGCGTTCAATTTTCCAGTTGCTGTTTGGTCTTGGAATACGTGTTTAGCGATGGTTTGTGGCGATGTTGTTATTTGGAAACCAAGCGAAAAAACACCTTTGTGTGCGGTTGCATGTCAACATATTTTAGCAGAAGTTTTAAAAGCAAATAATATTTCAGAAGGCGTTTCTTCTTTGATAATGGGCGATAAAACAATTGGTGAATTAATTGCACAAGATGCTCGTGTGGCTTTGGTTTCTGCAACAGGTTCTACGCGAATGGGAATTGAAGTGAATAAAGTTGTTGCGGCTCGTTTGGGTAAAACAATTTTAGAATTAGGTGGAAATAATGCGATTATTGTTACGCCAGATGCAGATTTAAAAATTATGTTGACTTCGGCTGTTTTTGGTGCAGTTGGTACAGCTGGACAGCGTTGTACAACAACAAGAAGATTGATTGTGCACGAATCTATTTATGATAAGGTAAAAGAATCGTTGATAAATGCTTACAAACAAATAAAAATAGGTAATCCGTTGGATACAACAAATCATGTTGGTCCGTTGATTGATAAACATGCGGTTGAAATGTATTCAAAAGCATTAGAAAAAATTAATGAAGAAGGAGGAAAAATTATCGTTGAAGAAGGAATTTTAGAAGGAAATGGTTTTGAAAGCGGTTGCTATGTAAAGCCTGTAATTGCTGAGGTTGAGAACCATTTCGAAATTGTTCAACATGAAACTTTTGCTCCAATTTTATATTTAATCAAATATTCTGGAGATGTGTTAAATGCAATTGAAATTCAGAATAATGTGGCACAAGGTTTATCGTCTTCTATCATGACAAATAATCTTCGTGAAGCTGAATTATTCTTGAGTCAGCAAGGTTCTGATTGTGGAATTGCAAATGTAAATATTGGAACTTCTGGAGCAGAAATTGGCGGCGCTTTCGGTGGAGAAAAGGAAACTGGAGGTGGACGCGAGTCAGGTTCTGATGCTTGGAAAGCGTATATGCGACGACAAACGAATACAATTAATTATTCGACAGAAGTGCCATTGGCGCAAGGAATTAAGTTTGATTTTTAAAAATTTACAGAGATGAGTACAGTACACGAAAGATTAGCAAAACATATATTGGCAGATGGATATCCGATTGTAATGGATATGGATAAGTCGCATGGATCCTATGTTGTAGACGAAAATGGCATTGAATATTTGGATTTATTTTCAATGTTTGCTTCGACGGCGATTGGTTATAATCATCCACATTTGATGTCGAAAATAGATTTTTTAGGTCGAAATGCTGTCAATAAACCTGCAATGTCAGACATTTATACAAAAGATTATGCCGATTTAATTGATACATTTGAGCGTGTTGCGATGCCGAAAGAATTGCAATATTTATTCTTTATTTCTGGAGGAACATTGGCAGTAGAAAATGCATTGAAAACGGCTTTTGATTGGAAAACAAGATTAAATTTTTTGAAAGGAATTGAAAAAGAAGCAAGTGATGTCATTCATTTTAAGCAAGCGTTTCATGGGCGTTCTGGTTATACATTGTCGTTGACGAATACGAAAGATCCTCGTAAATATGAATATTTTCCAAAATTTGATTGGCCAAGAATTGAAAATCCAAAACGAATTTATCCTGTTACGGAAGATAATTTATGCAAGGTTGTTGAGGCTGAAAAACGTGCGATTGAACAAATTGAAAATGCTTTAGAAACATGCAAAAATAAAGTTGCTTGTATTATTATTGAGCCGATTCAAGGTGAAGGAGGAGATAATTATTTTCGAAAAGAATTCTTTCATAAATTGAGAGAAATTTGTGATAGAGAAGAGATTTTATTGATTTTTGATGAGGTACAAACAGGAATGGGAATGACTGGTAAAATGTGGGCTTTTCAGCATTATGATGTGATTCCTGATGTGATTTCGTTTGGAAAGAAAACACAAGTTTGTGGAATTTTAGCGAATAAAGAAAAGTTAGATCAAATTCCGAATAATGTTTTCAAGGAATCAAGCCGAATCAATTCAACTTTTGGTGGAAATTATATCGATATGTTGCGTTTCAAATTAATTTTAGAAGTGATCGAACAAGAGAAATTAGTAGAAAATGCGGCAGAAAAAGGAAAATATATTTTATCAAAATTGAATGAAATCGCAAAAGAAACGAAGAAAATTCATTCGGTTCGTGGATTAGGATTGTTCATTGCGTTTGATTTTTCATCAGATTTGGATCGTTCAGAATTCATCAAAACATGTTTCGAAAATCATATGATTATTCTTCCTTGTGGTGAAAACTCGGTGCGAATGCGTCCTCATCTCAATATTTCCGAAGAAGATACCAATAAAGCAATAGAAATTATTAAATTAGCATTAAAATAAACAGCAAAAGCAACCAAACAAAGGTTGCTTTTTTAATTTTGTAAAAGATAAAATAAAAGTATGATAGATTCTTTTTTCTTCGATTTTGACGGAACATTACAAGGTTTTGAAAAACACGAAATCAGTGATTCGACAATTGAAGCGTTGAAATTATTGAAACAAAAAAACAAAAAAATATATATTGCAACAGGACGAAATATGGTGGATATGCCTGAACATATTTTTGATTATGGTTTTGATGGTTACATCAATAATAATGGAGGAATGTGCTCCGACGAAAACCGTCAATCATTTTTTGTAGATTACATCAATCCTAATGATATAGAGGCTTTGTTGCAATACGATGATGAAAATCCTTTCTCATTTTCGTATATGACGAAAGAAGCGTTTAGTATCAATCGTGTGAATGAGAATGTAGAAAAATCGTTTGCTTATTTTGGAATGGAACTTCCAGAAGTAGTTGATCCTCGAACTTTGCCGAAAGATAATATTATGCAAATGAATTTTTTTGTGAACGAAGAACAAGAAGATTATTTGATGAAAAATGTGTTGACAAACAGTGTAGGAACACGTTGGATAGAATATTTTGCTGATATAAATCCGAAAAATATTAGTAAAATGCGTGGAATAGAGCGAATGGCTGAACGCGATAATTTAGATTTAACTAAAACAATGGCTTTTGGTGATGGTGGTAACGATATTAGTATGTTGAAAGGTTGTAAAATAGGCGTAGCAATGGGCGATGCGAAAGAGAATGTTCGTGAAGCGGCTGATTATTATACAACTTCTGCAGATAATCACGGAATATGGAATGCGCTGAAACAGTTTGAGATAATTTAGAAACTTATTTTAATTTATATAGAAAAAAAACAACTTAGGTTGAATTTTTTTTCTTTTCACAATGTTGTGTTAATTATGTATTCTATTATTGTAGAATTAAAAAATAAAAATTATTTTAGAGTAATAATTAAAAATTTACAATATAATGAAACAATTATTATTAGCTGGATTTTTACTTTTTTCGAATTTTGGTTTTGGGCAAGAAAAGTTTATTGTCGATTATAAATATGATATAAAGCATGATGAAGAAAAAATAAAGGAGTTTGAAAGAGAGTAAGCTCAAAAAGAGTAAAAGGAATTTGACGATGTAAACACGCTAATGCAAATGCAATTCCACCAATTCCAGCTCCGACAATTGCAACATGAGGATATTTTTTTTCGTTAGATGATGGGCGTTCATTTGTAGTAATCAAACCAGTTCCTGAGCAAATAGTACAGATCTGCATTGAACTTTTTGGTTTATTTGGAGTAATAAAATTTTCATTCTTTTTAGATTGAGCAACAGCTGATTCATAACGTGATAGTTTTCTTTTCGAAACTCCTTGACTTTTTTTTCCAAGTCCATTACAATTCTTGCAACTTATCCAATTTTCTCGAGTACTCAATTTAAAAGTTTTTGTAAAAATAAGATTAATGTAGCTATTTAGAAAAGTCTAATCGTAAAAGATAGAATTAATACATGAATAATGAATTTTTCTGTAATAATAGTTTTTATTACTCAACTTCTTTATAGTGATGATTCTACAACCTTTTTCAGAGATTCAAAATAGGTTTAATATATCCGGACTATCATTTATTATAAAAGTGGAGTATATATGTGATCCGTTTGACTTATAATTTTGGTCAAAAATAAAATCAATTGAAAAAATTATTAAATCATATTGTTTTAGAACCAAAATTACATGTAAAGTGGCTTAATACACTTTCGTATATGGAAAATGCAGGAGCACGAAAAATTTCGGCATGTGAACACAAAACTTTTGTGAATCTTATCCAATTGAAACATGCAGCAGAGGAACATCGTCATGCTTATTATTTGAAAAAGCAAATTAAAAAATTAATTCCAGATAATTGTGTCAATTATGAGCCTATTTATGTTTTAGCACCAAAAGAAACAATTTATTATTTACATTAATTAGATATTCAGGTTTGTCGTTTGTAGAAGAAAGAATTTAATTTTGATGGAGTAGATTTAAAATACGCAACCTATTTGTTTGTGACTTATGCTATAGAAGTGAGGGCCGATGAGTTGGATCTAATATATCAAGATATTTTGACGGTGCATCAACAAAAAGTGATGGTGAAATCTATTATTGTCTAAGAAGAAGGTCATCTTGAAGAAATGATTTCACAATTAAAAAAATTTCATACTGAATGGTAAATCTATTTAAATCAAGTGATACAACTAGAAGAAGTGTTATTTATGAATTGGATTTCTGCAATTGAAAATGAACTGAATAATATCGAAATTTTTTATTCCATTGCAACTATCTCTATTCGAAAAAGAACAAAAAGGAACAAAAAGGAATTAAAAGTTCGTTCTTCTGGAATTGATTTTTATAGTAATGATTATTTGGAATTAGCTAAAAATGAAATCTTACATCAGCAGATTTTAAATGAGTTTATAGTGCAACCATCTTTACTTTATGGTTCTACTGGAGCACGTTTGATTAGTGGGAATTCTGATTATCTAAGTGAAACGGAAGAGATGATTGTGAAAGAACATAAAGTAGAAGCTGCAACACTTTTTTCATCTGGATATAATGCTAATTTGGCACTTTTCTCTGCGCTTTTAACTCAACATGATATTGCTTTAGTTGATGAAAATATACATCGATCAGTTCATGATGGGATTAAATTATCTAACGCAAAAAAAATAAAGTTTAAACATAACGATTTAAATCATTTAGAAGAACTATTGCAAAGAGTAGAAGAGTGTTGTTTTATCGCGGTAGAAAGTTTGTATTCGATGGATGGTGATTGTGCTCCATTAATTGAACTGGTTGAATTAGCCAATAAATACAATGCAGCATTAGTGGTAGATGAAGCTCATGCTTTTGGTGTTTTTAATTACGGATTGGTTCATCAATTGGGTTTACAACGCAAAGTGTTTGCAACGGTTGTAACTTATGGAAAAGCGATGGGAATGAGCAGTGCCGAGATTTTAGCTAATAAGTTAGTGATTGATTATCTCATTAATTATGCTTCAACTTTTATTTACACCACAGCTATTGCTGATTTTCATGTGACAGGTTTACGAAAAGGTTATCAGTTTATCAAAGAAAATAAATCGCTTCAAGAAAGTTTACAATATAATATTTCACATTTTACAAATAGTGGCTTAACGAGTTTTTCGAATAAAAATAGTCCAATTCAAATTCTAAAGTTTGAGTCTACAAACCAATTAACCAAAATCAAAAATCAATTGGAGTTGGTGGAAATAAACACTTTTGCGGTTTTCAACCTACAGTAGGAGAAGGAGAAGAGCGCTTAAGAATCTGTTTGCATGCTTTTAACACACAAGAAGAAATTAATCAATTAATGGAAAAGATAAAAGAAAATGTCTAAACAATTATTTGTTACAGGAATTGGGACAGGAGCTGGGAAAACGATTGTTTCAGCAATTTTAACTGAAGTTTTACAAGCTGATTATTGCAAACCAATACAATTGGGAGATTTAGATTCATCAGATAGTTTGTTGGCAAAATCGTTAACTTCTCTAGAACTGAAAATTCATCAAGAACGTTATTGTTTGCAAAAAGCCGCTTCGCTACATCAATCTGCAAAAGAAGAAGATATTGAAATCAATCTAAATGATTTTGAACTTCCCAAAACAACCAATTCTCTTATTGTTGAAGGAGCAGGCGGATTATTTGTTCCTATTAATGAAGAAGATTTTATGATTGATCTTATTCAGCAGTTTAATCTCCTAGTAGTCCGGATATTTCTATCATCATTATACCAAAACTCAATTCAATAAACTCAAGCGAAGTGAGAAATATAGCAAAAAACAATTAAGTATCAATTTAATATTTAAATACAATGAAAGTATCAAACGAAACACGCCATGATTGGACGAAAGAAGAAATCGAAAAAATCTATCATCAACCATTATTAGATTTAGTATATCACGCATCCAAAAAACATCGAGAATGGCACAACGCAAGAGAAGTACAAGTATGCACCTTGTTATCTGTAAAAACAGGTGGTTGTCCCGAGGATTGCTCATATTGCGGACAAGCAGCGCGCTACCATACCGATATTAAAGTAGAAGCTTTGTTACCAACAGCAACAGTATTAGCACATGCAAAGAAAGCAAAAGAAGCTGGCTCATCACGTTTTTGCATGGCAGCTGCTTGGAGAGAAGTACGAAATAATCGAGATTTTGATCGAATAATCGAAATGGTGAAAGGTGTAAATGAGTTGGGATTAGAAGTGTGTTGTACATTAGGAATGTTGACAGAAGAGCAGGCAATTCGTTTGCAAGAAGCAGGTTTACACGCTTATAATCATAATTTAGATACTTCCGAAGCTTATTATGATGAGATTATTTCTACACGTAAATTTGATAATCGAGTCAATACGATACAAAATGTGCGAAAGGCTGGGATTACAGTTTGTTCGGGTGGAATTATTGGCTTAGGAGAAACGCATCAAGATCGAATTTCTATGCTATTAACTTTGGCAACAATGCTAAAACATCCAGAATCTGTACCTGTAAATGCTTTAGCAAGAGTAAAAGGAACACCTTTAGAAAATAATCCGAAAGTAGATATTTGGGATATGGTTCGTATGATTGCTACAGCTCGTATTGTGATGCCTTCTTCGGTTGTTCGGTTAAGTGCTGGTCGAATAGAAATGACGGAAGTTGAACAAGCTTGGTGTTTTATGGCTGGAGCGAATTCGATTTTTACAGGAGAGCGTGAAACTTTATTGGTGACGCCTAATCCTGGGGTAACAGAGGATATGAAAATGTTTGAAAATTTAGGTTTAGTACCAATGGTTAAACAAGAAACAACTCAGACATGTACACATTAAAAGAACGCGATCAGTTGGTGAATTGGCATCCTTATACGCAGATGAAAAAAGCCAATAATATTATTGCAATTGTAAGAGGAGAAGGAAGTTAAATTTACGATGAAAATAACAAACAATATATTAATGAGGTTTCATCGTGGTGGGTAACGCTGCATGGACATGCGCATCCGTATATTGCACAAAAAATGCACGAACAGCTAACAACTTTGGAACATGTTATTTTTGCAGGATTTACGCATCGACCTGCAATTGAATTGTCTGAACGTTTGTTGGCTCTTTTATCTCAAAATCAAAAGAAAGCATTTTATAGCGACAATGGATCAACAGCGATTGAGGTAGCACTAAAAATGTGTTTACAATATCATTTCAATAAAAAAGAAGATAGACCTGTGATTTTAGCGTTCAAAAATGCTTATCATGGCGATACTTTTGGCGCGATGTCGGTGAGTGGAAGAGGAATTTGGACAGAACCTTTTAGTGAAAAGCTTTTTGATGTGATATTTATTGATACGCCGAATGCAGAAAATATAGAAGCAATTAAAGCACAAATAAAAGAAGTTGCACCTAAAGTGGCGTGTTTTATTTACGAACCTTTGGTTCAAGGAGCTTCGGGGATGTTGATGCATGAGGCTGAATATTTAGATCAATTGATGAGGTGTTGTAGAACACATCATATTTTAATGATTCAAGACGAGATTTTTGTAGGATTTGGTCGTACAGGTAAATTATTTACAGCAAATCATTTGACAGAAGTTCCAGATATTATGTGTTTTTCGAAAGGTTTAACAGGTGGTACTTTGCCTTTGGGCGTTACAACTTGTACAGACGAAATTTACCAAGCCTTTTATGCAGATGATTTGAATAAGACGTTATTTCACGGGCATTCTTTTACCGCAAGTCCATTAGCGTGTACCGCTGCGTTAGCAAGTCTTGATTTGTTATTACAGACTTCTACACAACAGCAAATAGCAAATATTGTACATCAACATTTTGTTACGTCTATTCAAGATCATCCTAAAGTAAAAGTGATAAGACAATGAGGAACTATGTTGGCGTTGGAATGGAATAAAGACGAACAAATATCTTATTTTAGTGATATGTAAGAAAAGCTGTATTCTTTCTTTTTAGAGAAAGTTGTATTATTGCGTCCATTAGGAAATATCATCTATTTAGTTCCTCCTTATTGTATTTCGACTGATGATCTAAATTATATTTATGATACGATTCGTCAGGATTTAATAGAATTGGTTTAGAATTTCTTATAAATAAAAAAGTCCTTGTTTACATAAGGACTTTTTGGTTTATAAGAAATAATTATATGTTCAATTATTTTCTTTTTACATTAACAGCCATAAGACCTTTTTTTCCTTTTTCAATATCAAAAGTAACTTGATCATTTTCATTTACTTTGTCAATTAATCCAGAAACATGTACAAAAACATCTTCACCTCCGTTTGCGTTAGAGATAAAACCAAAACCTTTTGATTCGTTGAAGAATTTTACTGTTCCTTCTTGCATAGTTGTATATTTAATTAATTTATTTTTTTGATATTTGAATTGCTCTGAATCCTTTTTCAGACATTTCTTTTTTGAACTGCACTTGATCTCCTACTTTAAGTAATTCTTTTGATTCTTTGAAGTGGAAGAAGATTTTATCGTTAGAAGTTGGTACTTTAATAAAACCAAACCCTTTTGAATCGTTGTAGATATCAACCATACCTTCAATAAAAACATCTCTGTTATCAGATTCTAATCTTTTATTATTCAGCAAATCGGCTTCTTTGTCTTGTAAATGAGGTGGTACATCTGTAAAATTACCAAGTACATCAACATAGACAATCATATCTTCTAATGATTTTCCTTTGTTGTTATTCTCTTTTCTGTTCTCTCTTTTGTTTAATTTCTCTAATTTTTTTAAAGCTTTCTTTTTGCTATTTTCTTTTTTAGATGTAGAATCTGCCATAAATGTTTGTATAGATTTTTTATTATTAATACTCATAAAACCTAAGAAAACATGAATTAATTATCCAACAACATTTATATTATAATGAAGTAAAACTTACAAGTATACGTTTTAGAAAACAGAAGTTAAAATTATATTGACTAGGTCAATTAGTGAATTAAAAAAAGTAAAATAAAGAATACAATTGTAAACTATTAAGACAAAATATCTTCTTAAGTACGTTGCAAAGGTAATAAGTTTTAATGAATTAAATGGTATTAATTTCTACAGAATTCGATATGACAAAAAAGTTCTAACCTAAATGTGATTAGAAATTTGATCTTATTATGATTGATATCGTTAAAATTGATAAATAAATGTGTTGATATTCATACCAGCACCAACAGATGCAAATAATACCGCATCGCCTTCGTTTATTTGGTGATTTTCCAAATCATTATCCATAATCATTTTCAAAAGAATTGGAATTGTTGCCACACTACTATTGCCAAGTTTATGAATATTCATTGGCATAATATTTTTTGGCACATCAAGATCATATAAACTATAAAAGCGTTTTACAATTGCTTCGTCCATTTTTTCATTAGCTTGATGAATCACTATTTTACTGATATCGTCAATGTTATATGTACTATCATCAACACATTTTTTCATTGCTAACGGTACTCTGGATAAAGCAAATTCATAGATTTTTCGACCATACATTTTGATGTATTTGGTATTCGGACATTTTTCTGAATTATATGATTTTCCAAAGAACAGATAATCTTTTTCTTCGTTTGCATAAGAAGCAGATAAATGGGCTTGTATCCCTTTATTGTTTGTAGAAGCTTCTAGTATTACAGCTCCAGCGCCATCTGCATAAATCATCGTATCTCGGTCGTGTTCATCGACAACTCTCGAAAGCGTTTCCGCACCAATCACCAAACATCTTTTTGCTAATCCAGCTTTCATAAATGCATTGGCTTGTATAACACCTTCTACCCAGCCAGGACAACCAAAAATAACATCGTAAGCAACACAATAAGGATTCTGAATTTTCAATAAATTTTTTACTCTTGCAGCAAGACTTGGCACCATATCAGACTGAATCGTATCGTGTTTTACATCTCCAAAATTATGAGCGAATATAATATAATCAATAGTTTCTGCGTCGATATTTGCATTTGTAATAGCCTTAGCAGCTGCCATATAGCCTAAGTCTGATGTTACTTGATCTTTTCTAGCATATCGACGTTCTTCTATTCCTGTTATTTGTTTTAATTTATGCGAAATTGTAGCATTATTTTGGTCTAAAATTTCTCCTTGTTCATTATAAAATTGATGCTCTTCAAAAAATTGATTTGAAATTGTTTCGGTTGGAATATATTTTCCTATTCCTATAAAGTGATTTGTCATAGTATTATAAATTGTAGCATTAAATCTACAATTGCTTACAATCTCCGAAAAACTTATTTAATAAATCGTATAAATTTATTTTTTTAACGTAAAAATTATGTACTATTAAAAATAAGGTGATAAAAAATAACAAATTTAAATTTTTATAGAGAATTAATTAATACAATTTTATTGAGAATGGATTTAAATAAATTTTTAATCTTCAGAATTTATTCAGATAGATTTTTGATAAAACTATTTCTCAAAATCTATTACAATGAAAAAAATAATCACACCTTTATTATTAGGTTCAATAGTTTTACTTTCTGTTTAAATCATGAGTTGCACAAATAAAACTGAATTTCAAGAAACAAATTCAAATTATGTTATCCTATTAATTTAAAAAAGTTCAATTAAATTTTCGATATGCCAATATTTTATCAATACGATTACCGTCTTTGTCTACAATTTCTAGTGTCAAATCTTCTACTTCTACCTTATCACCAACATTTGGAATGGTTTCGTATTTATCTAAGAAAATTCCAGCAACGGTAACATATCTATTTTCGATGTCTTCGTCGATATCAATCTCAAAAAACTTCTCGAATTCATAGATCGAAAATTGCCCATCGATCAACCATGTACCATCTTCACGTTCTACGATTTCGTAATCTTCGTCTTGGTTCTCTGGTGTATCACCAACCAATTCGTCCAAAATATCGTTTATTGTTACAATTCCAGCCGTCGTACCATATTCGTCTAAAATAATGGCAAAATGTGCTTGTGAATTCTGTAACATTTCCAACAAAGGATAACTAAACGAATTTTCATTGACAAAAATAGGTTTGTGTATAAATTTTTTCAGGCTAAAATCTTCCTTACTTACACCAAACATATCTTTTAGTTTCAAGATACCAACGATTTCGTCCAGATTATTGTTCTTCGTAACAGGGTAGGCTGAATATTTATTTTTCTTAACTTTTGCACGTGCTTTCTCATAATCATCCGAAATATCTAATGAAGCAATTTCCGAACGATGCGTTGCTAACGTGTTCACACGACGATCTCCAAGCTCGAAAACACGTTCTAAGATTTCGTGTTCTTTTTCCTGAATTTCACCACCTTCTGTACTTTCTTTGATGATATTTTTAATTTCTTCTTCCGAAACAACTTCGCTGCTATCGTCTTTAATACCAAACAATTTTAAGAAAAAATTATTGGTAACTGTTAACAACCAAACGAATGGAGAAGTGATGATAGATAACCATTTCATCGGTTTCGAAACAATAGTAGAAACCATTTCAGGAAATTTCATTCCCAAACGTTTTGGTAATAATTCGCCAAATACAATCGAAAAATAAGTGATGATTACTACCATAATAATTGGAGAAAGTGTTTTGGCGTAAGGTGCAATGAAAGAAATAGATGTTAAAAATTCTGTTAAATTTGCAGTTAGTTTATCACCCGAGAAAACCCCTAATAAGATACCAATAAGGGTAATTCCGATTTGTACGGTTGATAAAAATTTGTTCGGATTCTCAGCAAGTTCTAAAGCCGTTTTAGCACCAGAACTTCCTTTCTTCATTTGATTTTCTAATTTGAATTTTCTTGACGAAACAAGTGCCATTTCTGACATGGAAAAAATTCCGTTCAATAAAATCAATACGATTATTATAACAATCTCCACTTTTATTCTTTAATTTTGATAAAAATAAACCAAAATCTAATACTTACCATAATGTCTCAATTTAATATTATGAAATTTTCTTATTTAATTTTACTTGCTTTTATGCTAAATGCTGGTTGTGCTTTCGGTAACAGCGATCAAACTCCAGAAGAAACAGATACTATTTTACCTACTTTTACAACGGCTGAATTGATTGGTAAAGGCAACCCTACGATGGTTGGAAATGGGTATAAATTGTTGCCAGAAGTTGCAAAACAATTTGAATTAATGAAAGCTGATGCACAAAAAGCAGGTTTTAAAATACAAGTGATTTCGAGCTATAGAAATTATACGTATCAAAACGGAATTTGGGAGCGCAAGTATAAAGCAAATCAAGCGAAGAAAATTGCAGCGAAAGAAAACATCGAAAAGATTATTGAATATTCTACCATTCCAGGAACTTCTCGTCACCATTGGGGAACTGATTTGGATATTATAGACGGAACGCGCGGAATACCAGCAGATCCGTTGAATGAGAAACATTTTAACGAAGGAGGATCAATGCATAAATTTAAACTTTGGTTAGATGAAAATGCATCTAAATATGGTTTTTATTTGGTGTACACGGATAATTCAGCGAGAAAAGGATTCAAATATGAACCGTGGCATTTTACGTATAAAGCGATTTCTGAACCGATGTTACAAGCTTATAAAAAGCTTGATATTAAAAAGGTTTTACAAGAAAATAAATTGTTAGGAAGCGAAAATTTTACAGATGATTTTATCGAAAAATATCGAAAAGAAAATATTTTGGATATAAATCCTGTTATTAAATAGTTAAAGCTCCTTTTTGGAGCTTTTTTTGTGGTATCTTTAGATAAAAATTAAAACATTGTACTTTCTGATGAGGTTAATATTTTTCATATCGTTGTTTTTGAGCATGAGTCTACTGACTTTTGCAAAACAATCTATTGTGAAAGATTTGGACGGAGATGGAAAGTTTGACAAGGTTTCGATTAATTTTGAAACGAATAAAATAGAGTTTTTACTTTCTGATACTGAATATAAAAAGCAGAGTAGTTTAGCTTTTCATGAATTGGATCACAATGCGAAGATTGAGGAAACAAAGAAAGGTTTTAAGATTATCAATAAAATAGGAGATGTTTTGTTTACATCTTATTTTCGATACAATCGTCAGACAAAAAAGATTGAATTATCTGCTATAAAACGTTCAATAGTTTCGGATGATTATTCGAAAGAAAATGGCGAATCAACTTTTATTACAGCTACAAAAGAGTTTATTGCAAAATGGAATAGTTTGGATAAATCATCAAATAAAGTGATTGCTTTACCGACGTTAAAAACCAAAATTGATTTGGATGTTATTTCTTTGAATGATTTTAATGATGCATTTCTGAATAAATTTAATCAACAAAGTTTGACTTTTTATAAAGCTGAAATCTCCAAGCAAAAATAATTATTGCTCCAAATCTATTGTTCTGAATGTTAGATTAATTCGTGGCGAATTTACTTTTTTAGTAGGAGGTAAGCGATGTAGCCAATAATCCTGCGTTTCATTTTTCATTACCAATAAACTTCCACTTGCAAGATTTAAAGCAATTACTTCTTTGGTTTCTTTGTGTTTAAAACCAAATTTACGTTCAGCACCAAAACTAAGCGACGCAATTGCGCCATGACGTTTCAATTGTTTTTCACCATCACTGTGCCAAGCCATTCCTTCGGAACCATCGTGATATAAATTTACCAAACAAGAATTATAATTTTCGCCAGTTTTTTCCTCAGCTAATTTTTTTAATTCAAGTAAAGCATCAGTCCATGGCAAAGCTGTTTTCGTGATTTTGGAATAGGTATACGCAAATGGAAAATCTCCGAACCAAGCAATTTTTCGTTTAGTTTCGATTAATTTTCTAAATATTATCGCTTGATCATTCTTCCATTCAATTTCATTTAATAAAACAGAATAATAATGATGCGCTTCCTCGTCACTCATAATTTGCCCAAAATAATTTACAGTTCCATCTTTAGGAAGTAGATTTTCTTGTTCCTCAAATAAATCGTTAAAAAGATCCATGGAACTAAGTTATGTTAAATTTTATTTGATTGATGATAAATAATTTGGAAATTATAAAATTATTTTTATCAATGTTAAGTTTAAGTTAAAAAATAGTAGAAATGAATGTTAGACACCCATTTTTTATTTATATATTTAGTTTTATTTTAGTTGTGATTGCTGGTTTTACTAAGATTTTAGAATTTGAATCTGCAGATTTATTATTAAATACTACGTTTACAATTTCTGTAATCTCTTTAATTTATGTATTAATTCGTTTGAAAAAGTCAAGAAAAAAATATACGGATTTAGCGAATTAATACATAATATTAAATAAAAAAGCAACGATTATTTCGTTGCTTTTTTTGTTAAATACTGTTCAAACTTCAATCCTTTTATGTTATAAGGATCAAATCCTTTGTATAAATCTTCTAATAATTGCATTACTTGAAAATAAGTAAATAATACTGAATATGAAGCTTGTTCTTGATATACAGGGATTTCTACTAAAAATAAAAAACGATCATATTTCGAAATCTGAATAGTATTCCCATCTTGATTCATCAAACCAATATAACTCCCGTCATAATCAGGTAGGTTATGAAAAATCTCAATAGCTTGTGATAAACTACCTTCTAAAGGTAATTCAGTTTCGACTTGTAAGTCGTCAGCGTAATTTTCAAAGAATATTTTCACATTGCAAAAGTAAGAAATTTAAATCTATTTTGAGGAATTCCTTTTTTTTCGGGTTATAATTATTAAATTAGCATTCAAATTATGGAAAAAATGAGTTACGACATTATAGTTATTGGAAGTGGTCCTGGAGGATACGTAGCAGCAATTAGAGCAGCACAATTAGGTAAAAAAGTAGCAATCGTAGAAAAAGCTGAGTTAGGTGGTATTTGTCTTAACTGGGGATGTATTCCTACAAAAGCTTTATTAAAATCTGCACAAGTATTTAAATACTTAAATCATGCAGAAGATTTTGGAATTAACCTACCTTCAGATATTTCATTCGAATTTGGAAATGTAGTTTCTCGTAGTAGAGGAGTAGCAGATCGTATGAGTAAAGGTGTTCAATTCTTGATGAAGAAGAACAAAATTGAAGTAATTCAAGGTGAAGCAAAAGTTTTACCAGGAAAAAAAGTAAAAGTTACTGCAGCAGATGGTTCTGTTAGCGAATTATCTTCAGAAAATATAATTATTGCAACTGGTGCACGTTCTCGTGAATTACCTGCATTACCGCAAGATGGTAAAAAAGTAATTGGTTACCGTGGTGCATTAGCAATGGAAAAACAACCAAAATCAATGATTGTTGTAGGTTCTGGTGCGATTGGAGTTGAGTTTGCTCATTTCTACAATACATTAGGAACAGAAGTTACAATTGTAGAGTTTTTACCACGCATTGTAAATGTTGAAGATGAAGATATTTCGAAACAATTGCAATTATCTCTTAAAAAATCTGGAATCAATATCTTAACAAATGCAGAAGTTACAGGAGTTGATACAACTGGAGATTTAGTAAAAGCAACAATTAAAACTGCTAAAGGTGAAGAAATTATCGAAGCTGAAGTTGTTTTATCTGCTGTTGGTGTTGTTCCAAATACAGAAAATATTGGTCTTGAAGAAGTTGGTATTGCAACTGAAAGAGGTAAAATTGTTATCAATGATTTTTGTGAAACATCTGTAAAAGGATATTACGCAATTGGTGATGTTGTAAAAGGAGCAGATTTAGCACACTTAGCATCAGCACAAGGAATTTTATGTGTTGAGCATATTGCTGGCGAAAAAGTTGAGCCAATTGACTACGGAAATATCCCAGGTTGTACATATTGTTCACCAGAAATTGCGTCTGTTGGGCTTACAGAAGCAAAAGCAAAAGAAGCAGGTTACGAAGTGAAAGTTGGTAAATTCCCATTCTCTGCAAACGGAAAAGCTGTTGCAAATGGAGCTGCTGATGGATTCGTAAAAGTTGTTTTTGATGCGAAATATGGTGAATGGTTAGGATGTCACATGATTGGTGATGGTGTTACGGAAATGATTGCGGAAGCAGTTGTTGCACGTAAATTAGAAACGACGGCACACGAAATAATGAAATCTGTACACGCTCACCCAACAATGGCGGAAGCTATTATGGAAGCGGTAGAAGATGCATATGGACATGCAATTCATATTTAAAAAATATAATTAGAATTTATAGTTGAAGCAGCCTTTTGGCTGCTTTTTTAGTTTTACCAAATCGTTAATTTTTTGCGTCTTGTATATTGATTTAGTTTTTTAACTATCTTTACAGAAATAATTTAAAAAAATACAATATGAAAAAATTCTATTCTTTAGTAGCAGTTGCTGCATTATCAACATTATCATTTGGGCAAGGTTCTGAATCATTCGAGTCTCAAACGGTTTTAACAGCAACTTATGCAGATGGATCTTTTGCTGGAGAGACAGCAGGAGTTAATGTAAGTTTTGTACATTCAAGAAATGAAGGTTTAGGAACTGCTGATGATAGTGCTATTCAATCAAAAGGAATAATGTTAAGAAGAGCTGATGAACCAAGTTCAGTTGAATTTTCAATTCCAAATGGAGTAGGTGATTTTACTTTTTCTTATAGAAAAGCTTTCACAGGGGGTGTTCCTAGAACTATAGCTGTTTATGTAGATGGTGTTCAAGTAAATGCTATGCCAGCATTTGGTGAAGGATCAGGAACTCAAACTACTGTTTATACATCAACTACTACTATTAAAAAAGAAGGTGCTGTAAAAGTTAAAATTTCATTTGCAGGAGGTACAGCTGCAGGAAATAAACAATTTACTGTGGATAATGTAGTTTGGACAGCTCCAAGTTTAGGGTTAAATGATTTAGAAGCTTCTAAAGCTGTATTTAATACAGTTTGGGGAACAGATGCTTTATTCAATGCAAAAGATAAAACAACTGTAGAAGTATACAATATCAACGGACAATTAGTAAAATCTTTCGAAGTTAAAGGTGTTCAAAACGTAAATGTTTCTTCATTAGTTAAAGGAACTTATGTGGTTAAAACAACTTCTAACGGAAAATCTTCTACTCAAAAAGTAGTAAAAAAATAAGAAAGAGTATATTCTTAATCTAACAAAAAAGCGATTCAGTTTACTGAATCGCTTTTATTTATTCTTCTAATTTCTGAATCTTAAAACCTGCATCTGTCACAGCTTCCACAACTTCTTCTTCATCCTCAGTTGTTGTCACAGTCAGTACTTTTCGTTCATCAGAAGTATCAACTTTCCAATTGTCTTCACCAACAGCTTCGTCTAAAAAAGGTTTAACAGATTTGATACAGCTGTCACAATTTATATTTGTTTTGAATTTCAATTCGCTCATAACTTTACAATTTAGACTCAAATTTATAAAGATTTCATAAGATTAAAAAAACGTTTAAGTAATATTTGATTTCGAAATTTAAATAAAAATCAATGAAGCGTAATCTTGATGTTGTTGTTATTTCGGATGTGCATTTAGGAACTTTTGGTTGTAAAGCACAAGAACTGTTAGCTTATCTACAGTCAATCAATCCAAAAAAAATTATTCTCAATGGTGATATTGTGGATATTTGGAATTTCAAGAAAAGTTATTTCCCAGAAACGCATCTTCAAATCATTAGTTATTTATTGAATTTATCCGAAAAAGGAATTCCAATCGTTTATATCACTGGAAATCATGATGAACTGTTGCGTAAATTTACGACAATGCGTTTTGGTAATATTCTTTTAACGGATAAATATATGTTGAAACAGAATGATAAAGTCGCTTGGATTTATCATGGAGATGTGTTTGATGCATCGATTCAACATTCGAAATGGATTGCGAAATTAGGTGGTTGGGGTTATGATAAATTAATTCAGTTGAATTATTTTATCAATAAGTGTTTAGAGTTTTTTGGAAGAGAACGTTATTCGTTGTCTCAAAAGATTAAAAACTCAGTTAAAAAAGCAGTGAAGCATATCAATGATTTTGAACAAACTGCTGCCGAATTAGCTATCGAAAATGAATATGATTACGTGGTTTGTGGACATATTCATCAGCCACAATTGCGAAAAGTAAAAACGGATAAAGGAACTTGTGTGTATATGAATTCGGGCGATTGGATTGAAAATTTATCGGCTTTAGAATGTGTAGACGGAAATTGGTCAGTGTTTTATTTTGAAGAACACAAACATACTTTGATGCAAAATTTAGAAGAAATCGAGTTCAATTATTCATTGGATGAACTGATCGTTTCAATTCTCAATAAGAAGTAAATGAAAATTTTATATGCTTTACAAGGAACGGGAAATGGACACTTGGCTCGTGCGCAAAAAATGTTACCAATCCTAGAAGAATACGGAGATTTGGATGTTTTTGTAAGTGGCTCTAATTCACAATTACAACTCGATAGTTTTCAATTTAAACATCATAAAGGATTGTCATTATTTTATAATCAGCTAGGAAAAGTTTCGTATAAACGAATTTTTAAGGAGAATAGTTTTAAATCTTTTTGGAATGAAGTGAATCATTTTCCAATTGAAAAATATGATTTGATTATCAATGATTTTGAACCAATTACGGCACATGCAGCTCGAAAGAAAAAGATAAATATTATAGGTTTGAGTCATCAAGCTTCGCTTTTATTTGATGAAACGCCAAAAGTGAAAAATAAAACGTGCGAGACGATTTTAAAATATTATGCACCGACTTCTAAACATTACGGTTTTCATTTCGAAGAATATAATGATGCTATTTTTTTACCAATCATTCGAGATAAAATTAGAGCATTGCATCCAAAACAAAAAGATTACTATTTGGCGTATTTACCAAGTTTTCATCCAACCGAAATTATGGAGAAATTATCATTGATTAAAGACTCAAAATGGAAAGTTTTTTCACCTTTTGTGAAAGAGGTAATACGTCAATTTAATGTTGAAATTTATCCTATTGATGAACGTCTTTTTATAAAAGCGCTCGAAAACTGTAAAGGAGTTTTGTGCGGTGCTGGTTTCGAGTTGCCTGCCGAAAGTATTTATCTTAAAAAGAAGCTTTTTGTGATTCCGATCAAAGGTCAATACGAACAATTATGTAATTGCGAAGCTTTAAAAATGATTGGCGTTGATTATTCATATGATTTGAATGTCCAACAATTGCAATGTTGGGTGGATTCGAATAAAATTATTGAGAAAGATTTCCCAGATCAAACTGAAGAAATCATTCAGAAAGTAATTTTAGAAGCGTCTCATTAATTATTTTTCCAGAATGCTGGCGTAAATAAAATTAAGATTGTATAAAGCTCTAATCGTCCTAAAACCATTAGAAAACAACATAATAATTTTGCATTATCTGTTAAAGAATTCATTGAGGTACCCGGACCAAATTCGCCAATTCCCGGACCTACGTTTCCTAAAGTGGAAGCAGTTAATGTTAAAGAGGCCAAAATATCTTGGAAACTCATTGTTATACCATAATTTAAAAGAGCAAATAAAATAGAGCTTACAATCCACGTAAACATAAACATAACAAAGAATGCCATGACGTGGAAAACGATAGATTGATTCAGTGAACGATTGTTATAACGAACAGGAATAATTGCGTTTGGATGTAAAATACGCTTAAATTCGATCCAACTATTTTTTAATAAAATGACGTGTCTAATAACTGTAATTCCTCCAGATGTAGAACCTGCCGAACCTCCGATGAAGAACAAAGAGAAGAAAATAAGTGTGGTTACGGTTAACCAACTTGTGTAATCTTCCATTGCCAAAGCTGTTGTAGATGCGATAGATACAACGTGGAATAATGAACTTCTGAATGAATGTTCGAAATTGAACCACGAATAGGTTTCGACGGAATAACTAGGGTAAATATTGAAAAATAATACGACAAAAACGATAAATGTAACGACAGCAAGTAAACCAACCCACCAACGGAATTCTTCATTTTTCCATACTTTTTTGAATTGTCCTTTAATCAATAAATAAATTAAAGCGAAGTTTGTTCCGCCCAAAAACATCATCACGATTAATACATATTGAATAAAAACATTGTTATTCCAATACATCAAACCTTCATTTTTAGTGGAAAAACCTGCGGTTGCAATCACACTCATCGAATGATTTGCAGCATCAAATAAATTCATTCCACCAAAATAAAGTAATATCGCAAAAAAAGCAGTTAAGCCTAAGTAAACTAACCAAAGGTTTTTCGCTGTTTCTGTAATTCGAGGGTGAATTTTATCCGTGTAAATACCAGGTGCTTCTGCCATAAAAAGTTGTCGACCACCAATTCCAAGAAACGGTAAAATTGCAATCGTCAAAACGATAATCCCCATTCCACCAATCCAATTGGTTGTACTTCGCCAAAATAATATACTTTTTGGGAGACTTTCTACATCATCATAAATTGATGTCCCAGTCGCTGTATAACCAGAAACGGTTTCGTAAATAATGTTAACAAAACTAAAATTCTCATTGATGATATGATCGTTTGGTAGAAATATTAACGAGGTAACATAGGGTAAACACCCCGAAAGAATCAAGAAAAGCCATCCGACACAAACCACGATATAACCTTCGCGTTTGTTGATGTGTTTTCTTCTGTCACGCGTAAAATACATCATTGCAGCTCCCGACAATCCCACTAAACTCCCCGAAACTAAAAAAGGGTAGAGTAGATGATCATTAAAATAAATGCTGACACATGTTGCAATAAACATAAAGAGCGCATTTAATAGTAATAAAACACCCGAAAGATTCAGGATTACTTTGATGTTAAGTGATTTCATTATTTAAAATATTTGGTCACTTTTGGAATTAAATTCGCTTGACTAAAAACCACAACGTGATCTTTTGGTTCGATAATAAAATCTTTTGTTGGAATAAATCCATCATTTCTACGAACAATTCCAGCAATAATAGCACCTTCTTTAAACGGAAAATCGCTTACTTTTTTGAACGCGATTTCGGAATTTTCGTGAATACGAAATTCTAAAACTTCAGCATCTAAATCAGAAATTCCTGTTACATCCATCACAGAACCTTGTCGAATATAACGGAAAATACTATCTGCGGTTAAGAGTTTTTTATTGATAAAAGCGTTAATTCCAACTTCTTGACTAAGATGAATATAATCGATATTTTCGACCAAAGCAATTGTTTTTTTAACACCTTTTGATTTTGCTAAAAGACATGACATAATATTCGTTTCCGAACTTCCTGTCACAGCGATAAAAGCATCCGAATCAGAAATACCTACTTCCAATAACAATTCTCCATCGCGACCATCACCATTGATAATCAAAATGTTATTTAAATCATCAGCTAAATCAAAAGCTTTGTTTCTGTTGATTTCTAATAGCTTAACGTTGTGCTTATTATCTTTCAAAAGTTTGGCAACTTTGACACCAATACTTCCTCCTCCCAAAACAATTACATTTTTGAAATATTCTTGTTTCTTTCCAAGGATTTTATAAACTTCTAAAATTCCAGCTTTTTTGACAATAAAATAAACGTGATCATCTATTCTAAATTCAGTTTCGGCTTCAGGAATAATGGTTTGATACTCGCCACGTTCGTTGCTACGAATTATTGCAATTGGCATCAAAAGATTGTCTTCGCCACCTTTCGTCGTCAAATACATGTCTTTGTACTGCTTATCCAAAATTTTACAATCCGCATCCAAAACAGTTCCAACCATAAAAAGCTGACCATTTGCAAACGGATGCATCGCATTGAAAGCAGATTGTTGAACCAGAGAATAAATTTCATCAGCCGCTAATTTCTCAGGGCTAATTAATGCATCAATTCCCATTCCTTGAACCCAAAATTGATTTTCTTTGTAAAGAAATTCAGGATTCGAAATTCGAGCTAATGTGCGTTTTGCTCCTAAATCTTTTGCAATCGAAGCACTTGTAAGGTTTGTGTTTTGAAGATGAGTGACCGATATAAAAATATCTGTATCATCAATTCCAACTTCTCGCAAAGCTTTGAAAGAAGTGATATCACCACGATAAGCCATTACATCTAATGAGTTTTCGATCATCAACAACTTGTCCTTGTCCATGTCCATGATGACGATGTCATTCATTTCATTAGAAAGTAATTTAGCCAAATGAAAACCAACTTCTCCAGCACCTCCGATTAATATTTTCATGAAAGAAATTTAGGATAAAACTATTTTGACGTTTCTTTTTGTCCCATTAGCATAAGGAACGATTTCAAGAATTCGTCTATATCACCGTTCATTACAGCATCCACATTACCTGTTTCAGTTCCTGTTCTGACGTCTTTTACCAATTTGTATGGATGCATCACATAATTACGAATTTGAGAACCCCATTCGATTTTCATCTTATTTGCCTCGATCTCATTACGTGCAGCCATTTTTTTCTCTAACTCAATCTTGTATAATTCAGATTTTAACATCTCCATTGCACGTTCGCGATTGGCTAACTGAGAACGTTCAACCTGACAAACAACCACAATTCCTGTAGGTTTGTGTGTTAACTGAACTTTCGTTTCAACCTTATTTACATTTTGTCCTCCAGCTCCTCCAGAACGAGACGTTTGTAATTCGATATCAGCAGGATTGATTTCAATCTCGATTGTATCATCCACAATTGGCGAAACATAAACCGAAACGAAACTTGTGTGACGCTTTGCATTACTATCAAAAGGCGAAATACGTACCAACCGATGTACACCATTTTCTCCTTTTAGATAACCGAAAGCAAATTCGCCATCCACTTCTAATGTTACCGTTTTTACACCCGCAACATCACCCGCTTGATAGTTTAATTCTTTTACTTTATATCCATGTTTTTCGGCCCACATCAAATACATACGCATCAACATAGAAGCCCAATCACAAGATTCTGTACCTCCAGCTCCCGCAGTAATTTGAAGAATTGCACCAAGATTATCTCCTTCTTCTGAAAGCATATTCTTGAATTCTATATCTTCTAAAAGCTTGGCAACAACATTATATTGTTCCATAACTTCTTCGTCACTTACTTCACCTTCGCGGTTAAATTCTACTAAAACTTCGACATCATTTACTGCATTTGCAATTGTTTGGTATTCATCGATCCATTTCTTTTTACCACGCAAAACTTTCATAAAAGCTTCGGCTTCTTTCGGGTTGTTCCAAAATTCAGGTGAAGCAGCATGCTCTTCTTCATTTTGAACTTCGATTTCTTTTTGTTCGATTTCCAAATATTCGTGCAAATCTTGTGTACGTTTTTGGATGTCTTTTAGTAATTCGTTGTTAAACATAATTGCAAATGTATAAAAATAGGAGGTTAAGCATTAATCACTTTATCATCTTTTCCGTTCCAAGAAAGAATTTTATAAGTAAAACCTTCTTCTGTTTTAATTTCTTGGTCTTTCAGCATCAAAAAAGTATCGTCCCAATCGCCATCATCATAACTAATTACCCAGAATAATTGGTTGAACAACAATCCTTCTAAAATATACAAAAGTTCCTCCACAGAATCTACTTCGTAAGTTGTGAAAGGAAAAGAAGATTTAATCCATATCTTATCATCATCCGAAATCTGAATATAAAGATCTCCAAAAGTTGATTTGTATTCATTCTCGATATGAAATTCTAATAATTCTGTATCTTTCTTGTGAAGCCCTGTGAAATCTGGAATTGCTTCAATAATTTGATTGTATATTTTGATTGAAAAATCGTTCATCTTTCTAAAATTAGCTTGCAAAAATAAACGATATTATCTAATTCTGACACGATATTTATGTTCAATAAATCGAAAAAAGTTAAATAATTTGTATTCAAAATCATAACCATAGTCAATCGAAGGATCCAAATCTATACTCACCGCATACAAATCTGGATTATATGTCATTGGTTGCATATGTCGTTGATTCCAAATCATCACATATTGGCGATTTTTTTGTTCGTAATATTCTTTTGAATAATATTCTTTGGGTAATGCAGTTGTTTTTAAATAAATATCATATTGAGAATCAAATACTACAATATCATAATCACCATCTTCATTTGGTTCGAATTTTAATGAATTTTCATCTTTATTCGGAACTGAATTTTGTGTAGATTGATTGGTTGTACAAGCAAAGAATAGGAGAGAAACGCTGATAAATAAAAATAGCTTTTTCATAATCTTTAATTTAGTTAAATTTACTAAAAAATAACGATATGTACACGATTTTGCATAATTCGCGTTGCGGTAAAAGTAGAGATGCGATGAAAATTTTAGAAGAATTTGGAAAAGATTTTGTAGTAAGAGAATATTTGAAAGAACCTTTAACGAAGAATGAATTGAAGGAAATTTTGACTAAACTAAATTTAAAACCGATTGATATTGTGCGTACAAATGAGGAAGATTGGAAAGCAAATTTTAAAGGAAAAGAACTTTCTGATGATGAAGTTTTGAATGCTTTGGTTGAATATCCAAAATTGATTCAACGTCCGATTGTAACAGATGAAAAAAATGGAGTAGTAGGTCGTCCAAAAGAATTAGTAGAAGATTTTATTAAATAAAATTGGTTTGATAATTGTTAGTATTTATAAAACTAAACATAAAAAGCTATGAAAATTTTAGAAGCATTAACAAAAAATCACACAGAGAAAGGAACTAAAATAGGTCTTTTAACAACTGCAGCTACAACAGGCGTAACCGTTGCTAAATTTCTAGGAAAAAGGTCTATTTATGGAATAATTGGAGGGATTGCTGTGACATTGGCAGCAGAGTATATCCGAAAAAAATACGAGAAGAAAGTTGAAGCAGAGAATGAAACTGTTATAGAGAATAAATAAAGAAAGCCACTCAATTTGAGTGGCTTTTCTACTTATTTTGAATAGATAAATTATTTATCTAAAACTTCCATATCAAAATATAAAGTTGCGTTTGGTGGAACAACACCTCCAGCACCTCTTGAACCATATCCTAATTCTGCAGGGATAATTAAGAAAACTTTAGAACCTCTGTTGAACATTGTTAATGCTTCCATCCAACCTTGGATTAATCCTGTTACACCAACTGTTGCGTCTAATGGTTGATTGCGATCGTAAGATGAATCTAATTTTTCACCATCGTTTAAGCGTAAAGTATAATGTACTTGGATTGGATCTCCTTGAATTGGTTTTGCTCCGTTACCTTCTTCTAAAATTACATATTTTAATCCAGAAGGAGTTGATTGAGCTTTTGCTTCTAATTCTTTTTGACGAGCAATTTCTGCATCTTTTTCAGCTTTTGCTTTCGCTTCAGCTTCAGCTTGTTTTTTTGCGTGATTAGCTTTTGCAGCTTCAAATGCTTCAGCTCCGTTGTATTTAGCATATTTATCACCTTTACGAGCGATTTCTACTTTCTCAATTACAACTGGAACAACTGGTTTATCACTTGGCGTTTTTTCTACATTTGCAATAGAATCAACTACGTCTAAACCTTCTACAACTTGTCCGAAAATAGTGTGACGTCCGTCTAACCATGGTGTAGGAACTTCTGTGATGAAGAATTGAGAACCGTTTGTAGCTGGTCCTGAATTTGCCATAGATAAAACACCTTTTTTGTCGTGTTTTAAAGTTGGTTCAAACTCATCTTCGAAATCGTAACCAGGTCCACCTGTACCAATACCATCTGGATCACCACCTTGAATCATGAAATCTTTGATCACACGGTGAAAAATGATTCCATCATAAAAAGGAACTCCTTTTGCTTTTGCTTTATTTTCTTTTGTACCTTCTGCTAATCCAACAAAGTTAGCAACCGTCATTGGCGCTTCTTCTTCGTATAATTTGATTGTCATTGCACCATGATTTGTTGTCATTTTTGCATACAATCCGTCTTCTAAACTTTTAAATTCTTCTTTACTCATCGATTTTGGAATTTTAACGCCACAACTAACAAGGGTAGTGATGACAGTTAAGATTAATAATATTTTTCTCATTTTAACTTGACAGTCTTTGTGTTTATTAGTGTTTTTTAATTTTTAAGACTTTTACATCCATAATAATAGGCGAGTCTGGCGCAATTTTTTGCGTATCGCCATAACCTCCATAAGCTAAAAACGAAGGTAACAATAATTTAGCAGTTTCACCTTCAGGAATTAATTGTAAACCAGCTTGTAAACCTCTCACAATATCAGCTTTTCCTAAAATTATTTTCTGAACTTTATTATCGTGAAACGAATATAAAATGTTGTTTTCGAGATCAGTTACTTGGTATTCAAATTCGATATAATCTCCATTATTAGCTGTTTGAGCTGTTCGTTGACCACTGTTCGAAATCCAAAATCCCGAACTCGTTTTAACAAATTTTAGGTCAGATGTTTTCATATAATCATCAAACCATTGCAATTCTTCTTGATGCAATAATTTTCCGCGCTCTTGCGAACGTTTCATAAAATCATCATTAGAATATGAAACGGGATATTGTATCACTTTTTGATCACAACTCATTAACGCAAAAACAGCGAAAGTGAATAAAATAACTTTTTTCATTAGATAACGATACTAGCTAATTTTTCTTGATATTCTGGTAAAAGTGATTGGAAATAAGCAATTGTTTCTTCCATATTCATATCCGAACGACCTCCAGCCGCATTCATATGACCACCGCCATTAAAATGTTTACGAGAGAATTCATTCACATCAAAATCACCTTTAGAACGTAACGAAATTTTAATGAAATTATGATGTGTGTCTTCAATAAAAATTACAGAAAAGATAAAATTCTCTACACTCAAACCATAATTTACAAAACCTTCTGTATCTCCTTTCTGAAAACCATTTGCTAACAAATCTTCACGTTTTAAAAACATGAAAGCTGTACGATGTTCTGGTAAAAAAGTTAGATTATTTAGGGTTAAGGATAACAATTTTAAACGTCCTTGCGTTTGCGAATCGTTTACATAAGAAGTCACTTTGTCAACTTCTACACCTTTATCAATCAATTCTGCTACAATTCTGTGCGTATCTGCCGATGTATTACGAAAACGGAATCCACCTGTATCGGTCATTATCCCAGTATAAATACATTCAGCAATACCTTTGTCAATTTTATCCAAATCATTCATCGTATCGATAAAATTATAAACCATTTGACAAGTCGCAGGCATTTCGATATCCGAATACATAAAATCAAATGTATCTGGTTCGCGGTGATGATCGATTAATATTTTTGGTGCTTTTGAACGTTCAACCCAGTTTCCTAAGTCGTCAATTCGTTTTACGGTATTAAAATCTAAGATAAAAATCAACTCAGCTTGATGTATAATTGCTTCGGCAACTTTTGGTCGGTAATCTGCAATTACAATATCTTTTGCTGAAGGCATCCATTTTAGGAACTTCGGAAAATCATTAGGAGATACAATATTACATATATGTCCCAATTTGTTCAAATAATGATACATCGCCAATGTAGAACCTATCGCATCTCCATCAGGATTTTTGTGCGGTAGAATTGCAATTTTCTTTGGTGTTGATTTTAAAAGAACTTTTAGCTCTTCGAAATTTGTCATTTGCATAGTTGCAAAGATAAACAAACAACTTAAAAAGTAGAATGACTTTTTTAAAATATAGTTATAACAATACTTTGATATAGAAATAATTTAATTATCAATAACCGGTAGTG
>NZ_DLOC01000064.1:0-23446 GCF_002478465.1 Empedobacter sp. UBA7494 | reverse complement strand
TTTTTTCAGGACGTTACAAATTTATCTCCTCTGAATATTTTCACAGGATTTCCTCTTGCAATAGACGTTTGATTATTCCATTTTTTTTGAACCAAGTCCTTCAATTTATTGATTTCAAGTTCTTGTAATTTCAATAACAAACGAGTTGTTGCAGTTTTTTTGTTCTGATGTTGTGAACGCAAATCCATCGAAACAGCCGAAATTCCACTTGGTTGATGTATCGCACGAACAGCTGAATTTACTTTATTTACATTTTGTCCGCCATTACCTGAACTTCTCATCATTTGATATATAATTTCATTCGGATTGATTGAATTTTCTTTCGGAATTTCTAATTCAAAACAACCAATAAACCAATTTTTTCGTTGATGAAATTTTCGGTATGGACTTTTACCAATCCATAAAATTGTTCCAATCCAAGTTTTTAAAAACGTGTTTAAATCATTTCCTTCAAGTTCTATAATCACAGATGAAAGTTGATTAAAATCTTTATCCATTTCTCTTTCAATTATGTCAAACTTAATTTCAGATTTTGTACACGCTTCCGAAAACTTTTTAAAAACATTGGTTACCACAAAATTGCATTCCGCTGGTCCTCTACCCGATGTAATTTGAATAATTTTTTTCATCGTTATTATTTATCCATTCGTACAATTTTCGGTGTAAAAGTTCCCAACACTTTCACTAATTCGGTCTGTAAATTCATCACCGTTTTTATGTTTTTATATGCCAAAGGTGCTTCATCTACACTTCCGCCAATCAGCTCAATTCCTGCATCTTTCAATTGTGAATTCATAAAACTTTTAGTAATTGTTGATTTACATTTCGCACGCGACATTTTTCGTCCTGCACCATGCGAAGCCGAATTAATACTCAATTCATTTCCCAAACCTTCAACAATGTAACCGTTCGCGGTCATCGAACCTGGAATAATTCCTAAAATTCCTTTTCCAGCTGGCGTTGCTCCTTTACGATGAACAATTCGTTCCGTTCCTTCAACCATTTCTTTCCACGCAAAATTGTGATGATTTTCAATGTTAAAAACGATACGTTTTCCCAAAGCTTTCGCAATTCTTCGGTGAATATCGTCGTGACAAGCCTTGGCATATTCGCCAGCCAAATTCATCGCTGCCCAATATTCTTGGCCATCGTGCGTGTCCAAATCTAACCAAGCCAAATGCTGAACTTGCTTCGGAAGTGGACATTGTTTCGTCGCCAAATACGTATAATGTTTTGCAATATTTGCACCTAAACCACGCGAACCACTATGCGATAAAACAGCCAAATATTCTCCTGGAATCAAGTTCCATTCAGGTTTTATCTCATCTAATTTCACAATCCCAAATTCAACAAAATGATTCCCTCCACCAGAAGTTCCTAATTGTTGATAAGCTTTTGTTTTTAAACTTTTCAAGATTGGAATTTCATCAAAAATAGAACGTTCAAAAATTTCATGATCCGCTTTTAGTTTATGCGTTTCATACATTCCGAATTTGGTATGATCTTGCAAAATCTGAATCAATTGATGCGATTTTCCTTTCAAAAAACTAGCTGGCAAATCGTAAACCGAAAGACTCATTCTACAACCAATATCCACACCAACTCCATAAGGAATCACAGCATTGTCTGTTGCTAAAACTCCTCCTATTGGTAATCCATAACCCGAATGCGCATCTGGCATCAAAGCTCCTTTTACCGAAATTGGCAATTTCAATGCATCATACAATTGAAATTTCGCTTGTTCATCAATTTCATTTTCTCCAAAAATTGAAAAAGGTGAACGCATTGTTTTTAATTCTTGTAATCTAACCTCAACTGGTTTTATTAATCCTTCCGCAACTTTTCCCCAAATTCCGTCACCAATGTACTTTTCTGGTTCAAGCAAAACTTCTTTTGCTTCATTGAGAATCGTTTGTTTCTTTTCTTTTTTTCTGTATCGATGAATTTGCCCAATTGCAATATTGATCGAATTATTTTTTGGAAAGCCTATTTTTATAAAGTCCTTTCCAGAGATTTTATTTCCCATGATTAATATCTTTTAGATAACTGATGTTCTTTTTCCATCAGCATTTCAGCGATTTCAATCGCTAAATTTTTATTATTAAAAAATTTCCGTTTCGTAAAAGGATTTTTAAATTTTGGTTTTCGTTCATACGAATACCCTCCTCCGACTATTTTCTTTAAAAGGATTCCTTGATTTTTATACTTATCAAAAAAATGATCGATTTGCGCTTCTTCGCGCTTCAAATCAATATCAAGCGGTTTGTAATGCGTAATCATATTTGGTTTTATAATCAATCGAAAACGCCACGGTTGTAGAAATTCATAAATTCCTTTGAAACGTTTTGTCTTGGGATCATACACCTGAATACACACAAAATATAGACGTTCTTCATCATTCAAAATTGAATACGAACCTGAATATTCGTAAGGTTGCAATTGTTTCAACTCTTGAATTCTCTGAACATAAATTCGCTTTCCGTTTCGTTTTCGTTTTTTTACAAACTTTCGCGTTTCTGCATATTGAGAAGTATTAATTTTCTTTAGAATTTGAGTAAAAAACTCAATCTCATTTTCTTTTTTAATATCTTCTCTCAATACAAAATATCGCTCAAAACCTTTTTGACACGGCTCTTTTAAAAGAACAAGCGGAATTTCTTTTTGTTCTTTAAAAATTTCTTTTTGACGTTTATATTTCTCTCATACATTTTTTTCTTTCGTTGTTTTTACACTTCTTTTCCTCGCTCTTTTTGTTCGTAATTGAGTAGAAAAGAAAATTGAATCTTCCATAAAATGGATTATTTAATTGCAAATAATTATTTTGAAATAATTAGCGCTAACTATTTCTTCTTCGGAAGTTTTTAGAAGTTATTCTGAATCTAGAATAGAATAATAAAAGAAAAAGCCCGAAGAATCCTCCGGGCTTTTGATATAATAAGTAAATTATTTACGATTTATAAGCACGAAGAATGCTCATTGCAAAATCTGTTGCAATAGCTAAAAACTGATATGTCGTTTCTTTGAACATTTTATTTCTTCGTTATTAAATTGTTATACGTTATGATTTTTATCAGTGCAAATTTAAGTCAATAAAATTCACATTTCCAAATCCTTTGTGAAATTTCACTAAAAATAGGGAGAAAAATATTATTGATTTTTAACATTCATTGTATCATACAACGAATAAATTTTTAGATTCTGAATTGTGTTTTTTCCACTAATAATACGAGATTCATTCGGAATTAAATCAAAAAAATTATCATCAAATTGATTATTTTCATCAAGTAAATAAACATCTTTTGCCAAAACATTTGTCGAAATTTCGAATTGGTTATGACTGATCTTTTTGATTTTAATTGTTGATTTTGTTAAAGCTAAATCTTTCGGTTTTTCGAAGAAATAATTTCTCGAATACTTTTCTCCATTTGATTCAAATTCAATTCGAAGAAAAGCTTTAGTTGAAGAAGATCCTTTTAAAATTTCATCAGTTAATTCCATTATTTTAGTTGAAGAATTTGATAAAATAATTACATCTTTATCGTTAGTCCAATGTGTATTTCCATTAAAATCTACCACAGAAAATTTTACTTTTCCTTTCAAATCTTTCAATAAGTCATTTACGATATAAATTTTGTACACATTTTCTTCTTTTTCTACTGAAATCAACACATTTTCGAAACTTCTTTTCACTTGATAATGTAACGCTTTCCAATTTCCTAATTTATCCAAAGACGACCACGAAGTTACTGGCCAAACGTCATTCAATTGCCAATACAAACTTCCCATATTATAAGGTTTTGCACGTCGATGTGCTTCAATTGCCAACTGAATTCCGCGTGCTTGTAACAATTGAGAAACGTAGTTATACTGCACAAAATCGGTCGGAACAACATAATCTCGCTGCATATATTCGTTGATTGTTTCCCAACCTTTTGGATGTTTTTGATGCGCTAAAATTATTGCAGAATTTTTACTCAATGTATCTTTTTCAGAAAACATTGATTTCACCGTTTTCAACGTTGGCATTCCTTGAAAACCATATTCAGAAGCAAAACGTGGAACTTTTTTTTCATACGTTTCAAACGGTTCCATTCCCCACCAAACGCCCCAATAATGCGAATCTCCTTGCGTCAAACTTTCTTTTCTTCGCCAACCAATCGAAGGTGAAGACGGCCAATAGCGATTCTCTGATTTTGGTAAAATCGAATCTAAAACATTCGGAATAATATGATGAAAAGTCGTTTGATAATCTTTCCAAATACTCAACGAATCTTGTTTCGACCAGCCCATTTGTTTCTGATATCCCCAATTTTTCCACGCTTCATCAATTTCATTATTTCCACACCAAAGCGCAATAGAAGTATGATTTTTTAGGCGATTCACTTGATCAATTGTTTCTTGTTTTACATTGTTAAGAAAATCTTGATCGCCAGGATAAAAAGCACAAGCGTACATAAAATCTTGCCAAACCAACAAACCTTTTTCGTCGCATAATTCATAAAAATAATCGTCCTCATAAATTCCACCACCCCAAATACGAATCATATTCATATTGGCTTCAACCGAACTATTTATCAACTTTTCATAATCATTTTTTGAAACTCGTGAAACAAAATTATCTTGCGGAATATAATTTGCACCTTTCATATAAGTTGGAATTCCATTCACTTTAAAATAAAACCTAGAGCCAACTTCGTCTTTTTCTTGTACCAATTCTATCGTACGTAAACCAAATTTTAAATACTTAGATATTTGTTCATTCCCTTGTTTAATTTTGAATTGATAATCATATAAATACTGTTTGCCCATTCCATTTGGCCACCATAATTTTGGATTGTGAATCGTTTCATCAATCGAAAAATGATTAATTCCTTTGGTTAATTTTTGAGTGATTATTTTCTGATTAAAATTAATTTCTACAGCTGTATTTTGTTCCGATTGGATAATAAATTTAAACTTTACTTTCGCTTGATTTTTATCCAATTTGATAATTTCATAAGACAAGTCATTCAGTTTTAAATTATTCCAAGAAATAAGTTCAATTGGTTTATAAATCGCAACCGTAGTCAATCTGATCCCCAATCCCAACCATACTGATATTGCGCTTTTCGAGTAAAAACACGCTCACCTTCTGGTAATTTATATGGAAGAAGATTTGCTAATCGTTTTCCTTCATTAGGCGACGATTTGAATTGTATTTCGAGAATTTTTTTTATCTTTCAGTAAATCTTTGATCGAAAATTCTCACATTCGAAACATATTAATCTCATCCAGAATTAATTTTCAGTTCAGAAAAACTTTTACATATGTATCCAATCCATTAATTTTTAGCTGAATATTTTGCGCTATAAGTTCAGCTTCAGTCAAATAAAAAAAACTATAAAGATCATCCTTTTGTAATACGTAAATAAAGAAAAAGGATAGAAACGTTATTCTCTCAATTATGCGATCAGTTCATGATTAGACATAATTATGCTAAAAGCTTTTAGGGTTTAAAACAAGGACACTATCAAAAATACTAACTTTCACTATTATTCAAACAATAAACAGAAACAAAAATAGAAATATTAACAACTTAAAAATTAATATTACCTAAATGCACTACGGGTTTAAAATATAATTCATAATATTTTTCAAAATACTTGCAGTCTGCACGGAAAAGATTATTTTTGCCTATTCGACAAATAGAATATGAAAAATATCCGTAATTTCTGTATTATCGCCCATATTGACCATGGTAAAAGTACCTTGGCCGATCGTTTATTGCAAGTAACAAACACGATTTCTGATCGTGAGTTACAAAATCAAACTTTAGACGATATGGATTTGGAACGCGAACGCGGAATCACAATTAAATCGCACGCCATCCAAATGGAATATGAAAAAGATGGTGAAAAATATATTTTAAATTTAATTGACACTCCTGGTCACGTGGATTTTTCTTACGAGGTTTCTCGTTCGATTGCCGCTTGTGAAGGAGCTTTGTTAATTGTAGATGCTGCACAAAGTATACAAGCACAAACCATTTCTAACCTTTATTTGGCTTTAGAAAATGATTTGGAAATCATTCCAGTTTTGAACAAAATCGATTTACCTTCTGCAAATCCAGAAGAAGTAACAGACGATATTGTTGATTTGATTGGTTGTGATCCCGAAGATGTTTTGCGTGTAAGTGGAAAAACAGGTGAAGGTGTGTTAGAATTGTTACACACAATTATCGAGAAAGTTCCTGCACCAGTTGGTGATCCAGATGCACCGTTACAAGCCTTGATTTTTGACTCTGTTTATAATCCTTTCCGAGGAATTGAAGCTTTTTACAAAGTGGTAAATGGAGAAATCAAAAAAGGAGATCAAGTAAAATTTATGGCTACTAACAAAAAATATGGTGCCGATGAAATTGGAACGTTAAAACTGAATCAAGTTGAGAAGAAAGTCATTAAAACTGGAGATGTAGGTTATATTATTTCTGGAATTAAAGAAGCTTCTGAGGTAAAAGTTGGAGATACAATTACATTAGTTGAGAATCCTGCAAGCGAAGCTATTGATGGTTTCGAGGAAGTAAAACCAATGGTTTTCGCTGGTATTTATCCGGTTGACACAGAAGATTACGAAGATTTGCGTGCTTCTATCGAAAAGTTACGTTTGAATGATGCTTCATTAACTTTTGAAGCTGAATCTTCTGCTGCTTTAGGTTTCGGTTTCCGTTGTGGATTCTTAGGAATGTTACACTTAGAAATTATTCAGGAGCGTTTAGAACGTGAGTTCAACATGACGGTAATTACAACTGTTCCTAACGTTTCGTATGAAGCGTACTTGGAAAAAGATCCAGAAAAAATGATTCCGGTTCATAATCCATCTGAATTACCAGATCCATCAGGATTAAATCGTGTTGAAGAACCATATATTCGAGCAGCAATCATTACAAAATCTGAATTCGTAGGTCCTGTAATGAGTTTATGTATTGAGAAACGTGGTGAATTACAATCTCAAAATTATTTAACTCAACATAGAGTAGAAATGATTTTCAATATGCCTTTGGCTGAAGTTGTATTCGATTTTTATGATCGATTAAAATCTATTTCAAAAGGATATGCATCGTTTGATTATGCACCTTCTGGAATGAAAGCTTCAAAATTGGTAAAAGTTGACATCATGATTAACGGTGAAGTTGTAGATGCTTTATCTGCCTTAATTCACGTTGATAATGCCTACAATATTGGAAAGAAAATGTGTGAAAAATTACGCGAATTAATTCCTCGTCAACAGTTTGATATTCCAATTCAAGCCGCGATTGGTGCAAAAATTATTGCGCGTGAAACAATTAAAGCATTACGTAAAGACGTTACTGCAAAATGTTATGGTGGTGATATTTCTCGTAAACGTAAGTTATTAGAAAAACAAAAAGCTGGTAAGAAGAAAATGCGTCAAATTGGACGTGTAGAAGTTCCCCAATCTGCATTCTTAGCTGTTTTGAAATTGAATGATTAAAATTCTTTTTATATACCAAAAGCCGTTCTAATGAACGGCTTTTTTTGTAACAATTGGTAAAATATTTATACTAATAAATTAAGCATCAACATTATGAAAAATTTATTAAAATTAGAGCAATTAGCAATTTTAATTGTAACGCTAATCATCTATTATAAACTTGATTATTCCTGGTTTTTGTTTGCAATTCTTTTTCTTGCTCCCGATATTTTTATGTTGGGTTATCTTTTTGGAAATAAGATTGGCGCAATATCTTATAATTTTATTCATAATTATTTTACGACAATTTCATTGATTCTCATTGGTTATTTTTTACACATTGAATGGTGTTTAATGATTGGATTAATTTTTTCCGCTCATATTGCGTTAGATCGTTTTTTAGGATTTGGTCTCAAAAAATATGATGGTTTCAAATCCACTCATTTAGATAATTTATAACATCACAACCTCATCTGTTGAACCTTTTTCTAAAATTTCTAAAATACTTCGCATCGTAATTTCTGAAATTTGTTCCAACGCTTCTTGTGTAAAAAAAGCTTGATGCGCAGTTACCAAAACATTTGGAAAACTCATCAATCGCTGAATCATGTCATCCTGAATAATTTCTGCTGATAAATCTTTGAAGAATAATTTTTCTTCTTGTTCATAAACATCAATTCCCAAATAACCAATTTTATGATTTTTTAAAGCTTCAATCGCTTCATGTGTATTGATTAATCCACCTCTACTCGTATTAATAATCGTTACGCCATCTTTCATCATCGCAATCGTTTCTTGATTAATCATGTAATGATTTTCTGGCGTCAGCGGACAATGCAACGAAATAATATCTGAAGTTTTAAACAACTTATCCAGCTCAACATATTCCACGCCATTATTCATCAATTCTTGATCTGGATACAAATCATAAGCAATAATCTTACATCCAAAACCTTTCGCAATATTGATAAAAGCCTTTCCTATTTTTCCTGTTCCAACAATTCCAATCGTCTTCTGAAAAAGATTAAAACCAAGTAAACCGTTCAATGCAAAATTTTGTTCACGAACACGATTATAAGCTTTATGTGTTTTTCGATTCAATGTTAACAACATCGCCATTGTATGTTCAGCAACAGCCTCGGGAGAATATGCAGGAACACGACAAATTTTAATTCCAAATTCTTTCGCAGCTTCCAAATCGACATTATTAAAACCAGCACATCTCAATGCAATAATTTTAACGCCTTTTTTTGCTAAAACTTCAATGACTTGTCGGTTCACTTTATCATTCACAAACACACAAACAGCATGCTCATCTTCAATCGCGTTTACGATATGCGGACCTAAATGTGTTTCATAAAAATTAAGTTCAAAACCGTAATTTTTATTTTCAGCCTCAAAAAAAGTTTTGTCATAAGGCTTAGACGAAAAGAAAGCTATTTTCATTGAATTATTTTTAACTAATTTATGTTTTTAATTAATTGTAATTTACTTTCTACTTGATTATTATAAAATTTTAAATCATTCAAAATTAATTCATCCTCTATTTTTGATATTTTATTAAAAGCTATAAGCTGATGAATAAAAATTTCTAACTTCGTGAAAATTCAAATTCACACATGAAAAATATACTTTTATCAACGATTACATTAGCTTCTTTTACAGCTTTTGGACAAAATATTTCGAATCAAGCTATTGATAAAGTCACAGAAAATGCAATGAAAGCATTTGATGTTCCTGGAATGTCTGTTGCGGTTATCAAAGACAGGACAATTGTACATTCGAAAGGTTATGGCGTAAAATCTCTTAAAACGGGAGAAAAAGTTCAGTCGAATACAAATTTTGGAATTGCTTCTAACTCTAAAGCTTTTACAGCAGCTGCTTTGGCGATTTTGGTTGATGAAGGAAAAATAAAGTGGGATGATAAAGTGATTACGCACATTCCAGAATTTAAGATGTACAACGGTTATGTAACCAAAGAGTTTACAATTCGTGATTTATTAACGCATCGAAGTGGATTAGGTTTGGGTGCTGGAGATTTGATGGTTTGGCCTGATGGACACAATTTCACTCCAAAAGATATTATTTCTAATATTCAATATTTAAAACCTGTTTCAGATTTTCGTGTAAAATATGATTATGATAATTTATTATACATTATTGCAGGAGTTGTGATTGAAAGAGTTTCGGGGCTGTCTTGGACAGATTTTGTAACAAAAAGATTGTTGGAACCAATTGGAATGACGAATACTGCAGCGAATTGGCATTTGCTAAAAGACAAGAAAAATGCAATTGATCCGCACGTTCCAATTGACGGAAAATTACAAGTGATTGATCGTTATACGAACACCATTTTTGATGCAGCTGCAGGAATTTATTCGAATGTAGATGATATTGCAAAATGGTTGCAATTCAATTTAGATAAAGGAAAAGTGAATGGAAAACAAATTATTTCGGAAAAACAAATGAACGAAATGATAACGCCACAAACTTTACAACCAAATCGTACTACTCCACCTTATAATTCATTATTCAAAACGTATGGTTTGGGATGGCAATTGCAGGATATGAACGGAAAATTGGAAGTTTCGCATACTGGTGGATTGGAAGGAATTGTAACACAAACGATGTTTTATCCTCAAGAAAAATTAGGAATTGTGATTTTGACTAACCAACAATCGGGTGCAGCTTTCCGAGCAATTTCGAATACAATCAAAGATTTTTACTTAAAAAATCCATCTACAGATTGGGTAAAAACGTATGATGATATGATGAAGAAAAATGTGGAAGAAGCCGATGTTATAACTGATGAAGTTTGGAAAACAGTTGAAGCAAATCAAAAAAATAAAGCCATCAAATTTGATTCAAAAAGTGTAATCGGAACGTATAAGGACAATTGGTTTGGTGATGTTGTAATTTATGAAAAGAAAGGAAAAATCATTTTCGAATCGAAACGTTCGCCTCAATTAACTGGTGAAATGCTTTTTTACAAAGACAATACGTTTGCGGTAAAATGGTACAATCGTTATTTCCATGCAGACGCTTTTGTTTATGCAGAAATGAAAGATGGAAAAATGACAGGTTTCAAAATGAAAGCCATTTCTCCGTTAACAGATTTCAGTTACGATTTCCAAGATTTAGATTTTACGAGAAAATAAATTTTAATAAATACTAATCAAATGCGAAGTTCGAAATTCGAACTTCGTTTTTTTCTATTAAAAATGAAATTCAAAGGTTACGCATATGGACTAATTTCTTCCATATCTTATGGATTAATTCCATTATTTATCCTACCTATAAAACAGGCAAATTTTTCGATGGATACTACATTATTCTATCGATTCTTTTTTTCTGCATTGATTGTCGGAACATATTTATTCATCAAAAAACAATCATTCAAAATAGATGTGAAACAGATTCCATTTTTAATCATTTTAGGATTATTGTACGGAATCTCAGCGGATGCCTTATTTTTAGGTTATGATTATTTAACTCCTGGAATTGCCTCCACATTATTATTCGTTTATCCGTTGATTGTTGCCATCATAATGGCTGTTTTCTTCAAAGAAAGAATTACAATTTCAACTATTGTAGCCATTGTTTTTGTACTGGCTGGTGTAATTTTATTAAGTTTTAAAGAAGGAAAATTCGAGCTAAATCCAATCGGATTAGGAATTGTTTTTATTAGTGCTTTGGGTTACGGATTATATATTGTGACAGTCAACAAATCGAAAGTACGAGATATAAAAGGCTTTACATTAAGCTTTTATTCGTTTCTATTTACAACGATTTATTACGCAACAAAAATGATTATTCACAAAGAATCCTTCATTTTACCATCATTAGAATTAACCTTCAACTTTTTTACATTTGCGTTTGTTACGACAGTTGTTTCGAGCATCGCTTTGATTTATGCAATTAAAAACATTGGTTCTACAGCCACTTCTATTCTTGGCGCATCAGAACCTGTGGTTGCCGTTACTGTAAGTGTTATGATATTTGGTGAAGATTTTTCGTTGAGTTTGGCTTTAGGAATTTTTATGATTATTCTAGGCGTGACTCTGAATGTAATTGGTGATGCATATCAACAAAAAAGATTGAAGTAATTGTAAATCCTATTTTTAACTTTGCATCAATGAAACAGAAATTTAATCCTGAAGGTTGGAATCGTATAGAGCATTTTAATATGTTCTCGAAAATGGATAATCCGTATGTCGGAGTTGTTGCGGAGGTTGAATGTTCTAAAACGTACAAATTTGCCAAAGCAAATAAATTGTCTTTTTTCGCAGTCTATTTACATTGCTCGATGTTGGCAGAAAATAAGATTAATGAGTTTAAATATCGCATCGAAGATGATGAAATTTTTGTGTACGATCATTTAGATTGCGGAACAACAATTGGAAGAAAAGACGGAACTTTTGGTTTTGCATTGATGAATTTTACCGAAGATTTTGATGCATTTAACGCGCAACTTCAAGAGCAAATACAAAGTGTAGAAAACTCGGTTGGTTTACACATCAAAAATGAAGAAATTACCATTGGTTTGGTTCGTCATTCTACGTTTCCATGGTCGAGATTTACGGGATTAGTGCAACCAAGTAATTTTGGAACAGGAGAATCTATTCCGCGAATTATTTTTGGAAAAGCGTATACGCAAAATGATAAAATGTATATGCCTGTTTCGGTTGAAGCGAATCATGGTTTTGTAGACGGTTTTCATTTGGCGAATTATCTGCAAGAATTTGAATACGAATTAGGTAAATATTAGAAATAGTAAAAACGAATTTCGAGTTTCGAAATTCGTTTTTTTATTTTACATCATCAGGATGAATAAATGGTTCTGGTTCTGGAATTTCCTCATATTGAATAGGAAAATATTTTTTATCTTCTTCTAAAACAAAATCATCCGTATAATTATAAAAATGCTCCAACTCTCTTAATTGATACTTTCCTTCTTCATCTTTATGAAATCGAAAAGCGTAACCTTTTATTTCACAGTAGAATGTTATTTTTTCTTTATCTAAAGGGATATAATTTAAATTTGAGATATCGATATATTCATCTAATACTTCATTTTTATCTAAAAGAATAGTATAATCTGTATTTTGAATAGTAATTGGTAATGTATAATAATTCCCTATTGAACAGTCTTGTCCAGTCGAAGAAATATATAAATAAAATTTTTCTTTTGCGAAAAAGAGAGAGATTGTTCTAATTGGTATATGATTACTTTTTGTAATATCAATAGCTTGTTCAATAACTTCATTTACATTCTCATCTTTAAAAACTGAATCTGCTTTTATTTCATTCTTCTTTTCCCAACCTTTAGCAGATTGACTGCTCGGTTGCTCGCATTGAACAAAAAGAATGAATAAGAGTAAAAAATATAAATTCTTCATATAAGTGTTTTGATTAAAGATAATCAATTCACTGCAACTTTTTTATTTAGTTTTTTTGACCAAGAAAAAATATAAATCGTTCCGATAATTGAAGGCACAATCCAAAAATAAATATTATCTCCAAATCCAGCGCCTGCAACCAAAAACGCTGTTACTGAAGCGATATAAGCACCAACCATTTTTCCAACATGATTCATTGTCCATTTTTTATAATTCTCTGTATTCTTGTAAAAAACAAAATCTCGATAAGACATAAACCCTCCTAAAAACCCAAAAATTAAATACAATAATCCAATTGCATTGCTTGTGAAAAGTGGAAGTAATCCAAAAACAATCATCACAATAGATGTGATAAACATTGCTCCAGAAATGATTTTATCCAAATTATTAGAATAGTTTTTGCGCTTATAATTTAGAATTCTATTTCCGATCAAAATCATATAAATCGTGAAAATACCAATCATTAAAAGAAAAGAATTGTGGTGATTTGGAAAAGCACAAATGATTAACGAAAGAATAGAACTGACTAACATACCAATCGAAAATATTTTTCCCACTTTTTTATGTGTCGAATTTCCTTTTTTTATAATCATAACAGCTGTTCCAGCAACCAAGCCAATTCCTCCAAAAAATGCGTGAATGTAAATAATGATTTTGACTAAATTTTCCATAATGTGTTTATTTATTATGGAATAAAATTAAGTGAAGTCGTTTTTAATTTTAAAAATAGTTGACCGAATTGTCGAATTTTAAGGATGAATTGTATTACTCTTTTGTTTTCACTGTTTCTATAGCATCATTCATCAAATCGAACTCGTAACCTTTGTACGCTAAATATGCTTTTACTTTGTTTATTTTCTTGAAAGATTCTCGCTCAGAAGCTAATAAATTGAACTTTTTTTGTGTTAAATGCAATAAATTATTCCAATATTTATCCAAATCAATTTCTTCTTTAAATGCTTTTTCAATTAATTTTTGATCAATTTGACGCATTTTTAATTCTTGACGAAGACGATTTCTTCCCCACATTTTTTGATTGACTTTTCCTCGAACAAAATTATGAACAAATCGTTCTTCATTTAGAAATCCGTAATGAATTAACTTAAAAAGAATCTCATCTTTCGCTTCTGGAATCAAATCAAAATCGCGTAGTTTTTTCTCTACTTCCCAATGACAACGATCTTGATAAAGGCAATATTTTGCCATTTTATCTTTGATTTCATCAATCGTATAAATCTTTTTTGGGTTGTCTTTCGAAAAATTCATGCAACAAAGTTAAGATTTTAATAAGAAAATTGTTTGATTAACTTGATGAGGATCCTGAAAAAAGTTCAGGATTAATCAACAAAAAAACTGAATCATTTCTGATTCAGTTTTTATATTATTTATTTTAAATAGTTGAAGGAAAAAATATGAACTTCTCAATTCTAATTTCTCACATCTCAATACTATTTTTATTAAGCTTTTTGTAATTCCGCGATATATGCTGTTGGATCCTCAGCATTGAAAACTGCCGAACCAGCAACTAAAGCATCTGCACCAGCTTCTACCAATTTTGATGCATTTTGTACTCCAACTCCTCCATCAATTTCGATGATAACATTTGCATTTGCTTCTGTAATCATTTTTTTCAATTTTGATACTTTGTTGTATGTATTCTCGATGAATTTTTGACCTCCAAAACCTGGATTAACACTCATGATTAGAACTAAATCTAAATCGTTAATCACATCTTCTAAAACAGATACTGGTGTATGCGGATTAAGCGCCACTCCTGCTTTCATTCCTTCAGCTTTTATAGCCTGAATTGTACGATGTAAATGTGTACACGCTTCGTAATGAACAGTCAAAATATCTGCACCAACTTGTTTGAAAGTTGAAATGTAACGATCTGGATCAACAATCATTAAATGTACATCTAAAACTTTTTCTGTTAACGAATTAATTTTCTCAATAATTGGCATTCCGTAAGAGATATTTGGAACAAAAACGCCGTCCATTACATCTAAATGAAACCATTCTGCTTGAGAATTATTAACCATTTCGATATCTTTTGCTAAGTTTCCGAAATCGGCTGCTAAAATTGATGGTGCTACTATTGGCATAATCTTATTTGTTGTTTGTTTGTATTTTGTGGTGCAAAGGTAATGAAATAAAAAAATCGTTGAAAACTCAACGATTTATATTTTTTTTAGAAATTGTAACCAACTCGAAAACCTAAATCTAAGGCAACTCCTGTATTTGTACTCTTTACTTCTGATGTTGTATAATTATCAAAATCATAGTTTGTATATGTTTCTTGATAAAGAGAAAGTCCTAATCCCGTATAAAACTCATAAAAAAAGTTTTGAGCAAAAGAACGTTTAAATCCATAATTGAACGTAATAGAACCTTGTGGATTAACACCTAAATTATCACTATTAGAAGTTGTTAACCAATCTGGCGTATAAGTTCCTTTTACAGCAATATAATTCCCAGAATTATTATTGGTATTTTTTCCTTTGCCAATTCTTCGGTCAAAATTATAGTAATAACGTCCTTCTAAAGCAATATTTGTTGTTAAAATATACTCAAAATCACTTCCATAAAAATCGCTATAACTGTATTTAAAACCTCCCAAATAGTCTAAAGATCCAACAGCTGTGAAATTTTCGGATAAAGCTTTTTCATATTGAATTCCGATTCCAATAAAACTAACGTTTGCATTAAACAAATCTGTTGCTTTTTCTTGAGCAAATAGAGAAGATGATAATAAGAAAGTAAATATTAGTTTTTTCATTTTCAGTGTTAATTAATTCAATACGAATATAACTGAAAAAATGATTCAGAAAAATTATTTTTAATCCAAGAAAACTCTATTGTCAATAAAGTTATAAGGTTCTTCGTCTTTCAATTCTTCGTTGATGATAAAATGAATCGAATCTTTTGACATAAAAATATAAGTATAAATATCTGCCATCTCATCAGAATCTCTAAACTCGTAATATTCATCACCAATCGTACACCAAACGCCTTCGTCTTCAGAAAAAGTTACACGATCATCACTATAAATCGTTTTAAAGTTAACCGTCATTGTGCCGTCAGCTTTTCTATTGACCATCCAACTATTTGTTTCTCCTTTAAAAAATTTACCATGATCAGTTCCAGACCAAATTCCAACAAATCGTTCATCTACATCCATAGATTTTATATATTCTTTCATTTGTTTTTGGTCATCTTTGTTCATCATGCTTTCTAAATTAAAATTAGCTTAAAAGTAGCCAATCTATACTTCTTCTCATCTCAAAAAGACTTAATTTGCAGCTCGGGATAAAAAACAACAAATTTATGGAAAATAATATGCTTAATCAACATCCAGCAGATATTGCCGAACAATTAACTGCACTGAACGTAAAGGAAAGAAATATCGCTTTTTATTCGCTTTCGAATGATGATAAAGTTGAAGTATTCTCCTATTTTGAGCCCGATATTCAGTACGAAATTGTAAAAAGTTTGACGGACGAAGATTTAGCTGAAGTTTTGAACAATCTTGATCCTGATGACCGAACAGAACTTTTTGAAAATTTCCCAGATCAATTAATCAAACATTCCATTAATCTTTTAAATCCTGAAGAACGTGCTACAGCACTGAATTTGATTGGATACAAAGAAGATTCGATTGCGCGTTTAATGACGCCAAATTATATTCAGGTAAAAGAACATTATACGGTAAAACAAGTTTTGGCGCATATCAAAAAATATGGAAAGAAAGCGGAAACGTTGACGTATATTTTTATTGTGGATGGAAAGAATAGATTGATTGATGATTTAAAAATTGGCGAAATTCTTTTGGCTGATGAAGATACTAAAGTTGAAGATTTGATCGATCATAATTTTGTTTCAATCAAGACGACGACTCCTTTAGAGGAAGCCTTAGAAGTTTTTGATAAATACGATCGTTCTGCAATGCCAATTGTGACAGAAAATGATGTTTTGGTCGGAATTGTAACTTTCGACGACATCTTGGACCGAATGAAAATGCGTGACACAGAAGATATTCAAAAATTCGGAGGGATGGAAGAATTGGATGTTTCGTATACTAAAACACCTATTGCTGAATTAATTAAAAAGCGTGCTGGCTGGCTGGTTATCTTATTTATTGGCGAAATGTTTACTGCTTCTGCAATGAGTTATTATGACCAGGAAATCGAAAAAGCAGTTGTGTTAGCGTTATTTGTTCCATTAATTATTTCGAGTGGTGGAAATTCTGGTTCTCAAGCAGCTTCATTGATTATTCGTGCGATGGCTTTGGGCGAATTAAAGCTAAAAGATTGGTGGTATGTAATGAAAAAAGAATTTGCTTCGGGATTAATCTTAGGTGCAATTCTAGGATTTGTAGGCTTTATCAGAATCTTAATTTGGCAAGAATTAGGTATTTACAGTTACGGAGAATATTGGCTGTATGTAGCTTTAACAGTCGCTTTATCTTTAATCGTTATTGTTTTATGGGGAACACTTTCTGGATCTTTAGTTCCATTTATTTTGAGAAAAATTGGATTTGATCCCGCAACAGCATCCTCGCCTTTCGTCGCAACTTTGGTTGATGTTTCAGGATTGATTATTTACTTTACGATTGCTGCAATTTTACTAAGCGGAAAATTATTATAACAAAAAACTCCAACTAAATTTAGTTGGAGTTTTTTATTTATTTTTTTCTTGTATCAATAAATTCGTAGGTTTCATTTTGTTGTTCGAAAGCCATATTAAATGCTTTAAACTTTATTTGATTTTCATTTAAAATCTGAAACTCATAAACATCTGTTGATTCAGAATCTTCGTGGTATTCGTAAAACTTATTATCTTTTACCCACCATTTACCAAATTCTGTAATACTATCTTTTTTGCGACCTTTCATTTTTGTACTAAAATGTATAATGAATCGTCCATCATCTTTTCTTATCATTGTCCATTCTTTAGATAATCCTTTCACTTGATTATCTTTTTCCGAACCTGTCCAAACTCCTACAAAACGTTCATCTGCTTCACCATCTGTCTGATCATAAGCAAAACCATCTTCAGAGCTTTCCATGTCAAAGATTTTTTTCATGGTTTTAGCTTTATAAACAGAATACTTTTCTTCATAATAATCTGTCAAATTATTACTTTTTTCTTCTGAATATTTAGTCGTTTTAAAACCTCTTGGTAATTTCCCTTTTTCTAATCTATATTCAATTTTATTCTCATTGATTTTATACAAATAAACATCATTAAAATTTAATTCATTTCCTTCTTCAAAATACTGATTATTATCTGTCCACCAAGTTCCTGTTTCTTTTGCATAAATAGAATCTCGTCCATTCAACAATTCAAAATATAAAATAAATGTTCCATCATTTTTACGGTTGATTAACCATTTTCCATCAATAGGATCAGCTTTTGTTTTAGGAATTGTAGAAGACCAAAATCCAACTAAATTTTGATCAATTTTCTTTTGACCGAAAGAATAAGTTGAAAAAAGTATAAGAGTAAATAGTAAAATAAAGTTTCTCATAAAGTATTTTAGTAATTATAAAAAAAGCAGCTTATTTAGCTGCTTTCTTATGTTTTTATCGTCCGATATATGTTTTCAAAATCTTAGATCTTGAAGTATGTTTTAAACGACGAATTGCTTTTTCTTTAATTTGACGAACACGTTCTCTTGTTAAATCAAACGTTTCTCCAATTTCTTCTAACGTCATTGGATGTTGACCGTTTAATCCGAAGTATAAACGAATTAAATCAGCTTCACGAGGCGTTAATGTTTGTAATGCACGTTCAATCTCTACACGTAATGACTCAATCATCAATTGTACATCTGGAGATGGAGATTCACCAATGTTTAATACATCGTATAAGTTAGAATCTTCTCCTTCTACTAATGGCGCATCCATTGAGACGTGACGACCAGAGTTTTTCATCGACTCTTTTACATCACCTTCAGACATATCCAAAACTTCAGAAATTTCTTCTGCAGATGGGGCACGCTCATGCTCTTGCTCTAATAAAGCATACGCTTTATTAATTTTATTGATTGATCCAATTTTATTTAATGGTAAACGTACAATACGAGATTGCTCTGCTAATGCTTGTAAGATAGATTGACGAATCCACCAAACCGCATACGAGATAAATTTGAAACCACGCGTTTCGTCGAAACGTTGAGCTGCTTTAATCAAACCTAAATTTCCTTCATTAATTAAATCTGGTAAACTTAAACCTTGATTTTGATATTGTTTCGCAACAGAAACTACGAAACGTAAGTTTGCTTTTGTTAATTTTTCTAAGGCAACACGATCTCCTGCTTTGATACGTTGTGCTAACTCTACTTCTTCCTCCGCTGTAATCAAATCTACTTTACCAATCTCTTGTAAGTATTTATCCAACGACGCAGTTTCACGATTTGTTACCTGCTTTGTAATTTTAAGCTGTCTCATTTAACTAAAACCCTCCTATTATTAATGATTATTATCGATTTCTTTTGGCATTTTATCAACACCACTATATATGTATACGCAGATAACTGAAAAAGGTTACAAAATATTGTAAAATATTTCAGAATTAATGTCTTAAAACTTCGTAAATCATTTGTGCAGAGAGTTTCGCTGTCGAGTTATCAACATCAAAAAGCGAATTATATTCAACTAAATCAAATATTTTCACTTTATTTGAGTTCATTAAAACCTTCAAAATATATTTAACCTGAAAAGGAGTCAAACCATTAATTGTCGTTGCACTTACACCTGGCGCATAAGCTGCATCAAAAACATCCATATCCAACGAAACATAAAGCGCATCAAATTGTTGAAGAATCGTTTTCAAATCATCTATCACTTTATTCAAATTAAGATGAACTTCGTCTGCCATGATAAAATTAACACCTAAATTTTCTGCGCGCTGAAATAAAGCATTTGTATTTCCTAATTCTTGAATACCAATTGGAATGTAATTAAACCCTATTTCATTTTCTTCGCAATACTTGGCTATTTCGTAAAAAGGCGTTCCAGAAGTTGATTGCGGATTTGGCGCTCTCAAATCAAAATGCGCATCAAGATTGATAATTCCAATATTTTTGTATGATTTTGCTAAAGCCAAAAAATCTCCTAAAGCCGTTTCGTGTCCTCCTCCAATCACAATCGGAAAATGATTTTGTTGGATGATTTTATCCACTTGATTGATTTGTTCTTCACGTGCAGATTCTAAATTATTATCATTACAATGAATATTTCCAGCATCAAAAATAAAATCAGTTTCGGAAAAATGTAAAGGCAAATTCGCTAAACTTTTTCGAATCAAATCTGGTGAATCTTTCGCACCAATTCTACCTTTATTCCGTTTAACACCTACTTCCGAACAAAATCCTAATAATACTTTTGGTTGAACGGATGATGACTGAAAATTATCATAATTAGAAATTACTTGATGAATTCTTAAACCTAATTCTCCATCTTCAGAATCAATTCTTCCTGTCCAATTTTCTTGATTAAATGGTATTTTTTGCATGCTTAATAAAATTTAGGTAAAGACAATTTATATTTCACCGTTACAATACGAATTGTCGCAATAATAGCTCCTGAAACAATGAAATTTATATTTCGATCTAATCCGAAATTATCAAAAACCAAATACATTATTCCACCTGCAATACATGCCATTGCGTAAATTTCTTTTACAAAAACTGTTGGTGTTCTGTTCATTAAAACATCGCGCAACATACCACCCATTACAGCGGTCATCATTCCCATCATTACAGAAATAAAATTGTTTGCGCCCAAAGAATGTGCTTTTTCTAAACCAACTATCGTAAACAAAGCAATTCCTAAAGTATCGAAAAGCATTAATGTTACTCTTAATCGTGAAAAATATTTGAAAAATAATCCTGCCAATAAAATTCCAACAAAAACTGCATAAATGACATTCATATCATTTATCCAAACTAACGGATAACTGTTAAGAAATAGATCGCGTAAAGTTCCGCCACCAACAGCCGTTATAAAAGCAAAACAAGCAATTCCGAACCAATCATGTTTTTGTCTTTCATCTCCAGCTAAAGCACCAGAAATAGCAAACACAACCGTCCCAAATAATTCAAAAATGTATTGAATTTCCATCTATAAAAAATTAGTTCGCTAAGATACGAATCTATAAATTAATGGCTTTTGAATTTCGGTAATGATAAGTTGTACTTAATTGCAGTCAAACGAATTGCGACAATTACAGCGCCCGAAAAAAAGAAATTGATGTTACGATCAAGTCCCAATTTCCATAAAATCATATAAATAACTGCGCCACAAAGACATGCAAACGCATAAATTTCTTTCTTGAAGATAATAGGAACTTCGTTCAACATCATATCGCGAATAATGGATCCAAAAACCGCCGTAAACATTCCCATTACAGGTGCAATTACAGGATGAATTCCAAGATTTAGAGCTTTTTCTAAACCAACAATCGTAAATAAAGCAATTCCTAACGTATCAAAAAGCATAAATGTTTTACGAAGTTTCAACAGAGGCTCATAGAAAATTGCCGCTAAAATAACACCAATCCCTACTGCATAAATAAGATTAACATCCTTTATCCACATAATTTCAACGGAAAGTAAAATATCACGAATTGTACCACCTCCAATTGAAGTTAGGAAAGCAATAAAGGTTACACCAAACCAATCGTTACCAGATTTTTCATCTGCTGCTAAAGCGCCCGAAATTCCAAAAAAAAGTGTACCAAATAATTCGAAAAAATATTGAATCTCCATTTCTATTGTATTAAATCATATTGTGTTGTGCTCTGTCAAAAATAAACACTTTTCTTTTTTAACGATGTTTAAATATACAATCGAAAATAAAAAAAGACCAACACATTTGTTAGTCTTTTTGTTAATATTAATAATAATTTGTTTTTTCTAATTGCTTTTCATCAATTGGATCTTCATCCAAATAGCGTTCTAAACTATCATCCAATTCTTTCATCCAAGGTGTGTGATGTTTTTCTGCTTTCGTTTCGTCCATAACAGAGGTATAGGTTTTATCTCGATAAGTTAAAATATTTTCTTCTTTATCTTTTAACCAAGATTTGAACATATTAGCAACTTTATCCAAATCGAACATAGGATAATCAGTTAAATGAATTAAATCCTTCAAATAATCAGTTTGAAAATCAACATGATCATCAGCAGAAATCGATTGTTTTTCATAATCAATCCATTTCTGAATATCTTTTTGAATTTCTTCTTTTGAAGGTAAATTAATTCGTCCCAAAATATAATCACGTGCAAACCATGCTTGCGCATCAAACATATTAAATGTGTAATATTGATCCTGCATTCCCAAAAATAACAATTGAGCATTTACATCTGATATTACACCTTTATACATTCCTTCTGGATACAAACAATTTTTGGTTTTTAAACGCAAATTATCTGGTAAAAACGGAAATTTGTGTTGATAACCTGTACACATAATTACTGCATCAAACTCTTTTGATGTTCCGTCTTTGAAAAATGCTTTCTTATCTTCAAAATGTGTCACCAAAGGCAATTCTTCTATTCCATTTGGCCATTTACAATCAATTGGATTTGTACGATAAGAAATTGTGACCGATTTAGTTCCGTGTTTATAACATTGTACCGCAATATCTTCTGCCGAATAACTACTACCGATCAATAAAATTTCTTTACCTCTAAATGGATCAGCTCCACGAAAATCATGCGCATGCATTACATTTCCTGTATAATTCTCGATCCCTTTAAAATAAGGCATATTTGGTGTAGAAAAATGTCCAGTTCCGACAATTAAATAATCGAAATATTCTTCGAAAGTTTGATTTTTCTTTAAATCATCAAAAACAACGCGAAATTGTTTTTTATCCTCTACATAATCTACCCACCTTGCAACGGTATTAAACTGAATGTACTTTCGCGCATTACTTTGTTTAATTCTTCCTTCTATATAATCGAATAATACTTCTCTAGGTGGATAAGAAGATATTGTTTGACCAAAGTGTTCAGAAAATGTATAATCTGCAAATTCTAAACATTCTTTTGGTCCATTCGACCATAAATATTTATACATACTGCCATGCAATGGCTCTCCGTATTTACCTACTCCTGTACGCCAAGTGTAGTTCCACATCCCCCCCCAGTTGTCTTGCTTCTCAAAACATTTAATTTCTGGAATTTTGTTACCTTTTTTCTCTTCTGACTCAAATGCTCTTAACATTGCCAAACCACTTGGTCCAGCCCCGATAATGCCTACTTTTAAACTCATGAATTGTTTTTAATTAAACTTATATGAACTACTCAACTATCTCTCAATAGTAATTGATTTTTATGCCTGAAACGACCTGATATAGAAAAAAACATCTATAAAAATTGTGTAAAACAGAATAGAATGTGTAATCTAATGATTACAACATATAAAGAGATAGAAAACCTCTTGCTGAATAAATAAAATTTTATTCAAAATTAAATTATTCTTCAATGTACTAAAATTATAGCAGATGGACAAATATTAATGAAACATAATGATAAGCGTAATTATTATGGCGTTCCCTTCGGTCGGGCT
>NZ_DLOC01000053.1:0-47259 GCF_002478465.1 Empedobacter sp. UBA7494 | reverse complement strand
TTTGAGACAGCTTCTTTTTTTTATTCATTAAAAATAAGCTTTCTTTTTTAGTTAATTTTTTAAAATACTTAAATAGCATATTGTATTTTATTATTTTTGGAGCACTAAAATTATAACTTGATTTATATCAAGTAATTTGGTTAAAAACGGTCGTAATTTTGCATTGATAACATTGATAAAATAGTATAGACGTATGTTGTTGAATAATTGTAATGTTTATAATAATTTGGTTTTTGATGTAGGTATAACTGCATTTGAATTGAATGATATCCTACATACAGAAAAATTGAGAAAAGAGTTATCTGTTGATGAGTATTTTGGAATAATCTGGTCTGGTTCTAAAAAATTTGTTCATAAAATAAATGGAAAAGAATATTCGATTCCTAAAAACCATTTTCTTTTTATAGCTCCCAATATCTCTCAAGAATTTGTGAAACAAACTACTCGTACTGATGCTTATTATATTGTTTTTAAACAAGAATTTTATTCAAAATCAATCGAAGAAAACTTGAAGTTAGAAAATTCTACACTTTTTTCGCGAGATATTATAAATATTGTTGAGAATACAATTTGTTCTGCTCCAATTTTTGAGGCTAATTATTTGCAATATTTCTTTACTGCATTCGAAAATGAATTAGATATGAAGCTTGCTCATAATCTCTTGGAACGTATTATTATCAATGGTCAAATGGAAACATTTGATATGCAAAGCCAATTTATACAAGATGATTTTGATGTAGAACTTGCGACAAAATTCAAAAAACTTTTGCAAGAAAATGTCAAGGAAAATAAACAAGTATCTTTTTACAGTGATAAACTTTTTATTACAAAAAGAAGGTTAGATAAAGCAACTCAAATCGTTTTTGGAAAAACAGCAAAAGAAATGATTGTTGAAGAATTGATGAAAAATGCAAAGATTTTATTAGTCAACTCAAAAATGTCAATAAAAGACATTGCGCTGGAACTCAATTTCCTTCAAGAAACCAATTTTACTGCGTTTTTCAAGAAAAACACGGGGATTTCTCCGACTAAATTCAGACAAAGCACTCCGAATTAAATAGTTAGAAATGTCGTTTTTCATCATCTTTTGGTATGATTTAATCTTTTAAGAATAAAAAACAACTTCTACATTTGCAATCGCATTTGAGAATAACCAATCTTAAATATACAAACTACCAGATTGTTTAACAAATATTTTTTAATAAATTTTTAACAAATTATAAAATCATGAAAAAATTAGCATTTTTTTTAACAATTTTCTGTGGATTAGTTTCTGGAATTGCTTTCGCTCAAGTTGCTCCAGTGATACCTGCAACTGCAACTGCAACTGCAACATTAAACGTAAAACTACACCCAATTCAAACAATTGTTATTGGAGGTAGTGAAGTTGACATAGATTATATAACAAAACAAGATTATTCAAAAGGTGTTACAAAAGAAATGAAAGACCACTTAGTTGTATATAGTACTGGAGGGTTTGCTGTTAAAGTAGGATCTCAAAATGAGAAGTTAACTTCTAAAAATAATGAAGTAAAAGGAGAAATTGAAGCTAAAACAATTAATTTAGAAGCAAGTAAAGGTAGTGGAAATTTATTAACTTCATATAAATTTAATAAAGAAGTTGCATTGAATACTGAAGCTAAACCATTATTTTCAAGTACAGTTGGTGGTACAGATTTAAAATTCAACGTTGCATATACTGGACAAGGAACTGATGCTTATGTAAACAAATATTACAATGCTGAGAATCCTACTGTGTATACAACAACTGTAATTTATACAATAGAAGCTCAATAATATAAAAAAATAGGAAGTGATGTTGAAAAATGTCACTTCTATTTTGCTTATGAAAGTACTTCGTTTATTAACAATCGTTTCTTTTTTAGCATTGATTATTTCTACAAAAATCAATGCCCAATCAGGTATTACAGTAAGTCCACCAAGGACTTATTTTGCGTTAAATCCTGGTGAGTCTGAGCGTAAAAAGATTATGGTAACCAATGTAAGTGATGTACATACATTAGAGTTGTCTGTTTCTTTTAATGATTGGAAGTATGATGAATATGGAGCTAATATAGTTTCGGATATCAATACTTTACCAACAAGTAATGCAAACTGGATCACAGTTTTACCAAGTAATACATTTACACTTTTACCAAAAGAATCGAAAGAAATAGAAGTTCTGATGCAAGTTCCAGAAAATATAAATGCAGAAAGTGTACATACAGCTATGATGTACATCACGCAAACAAATCCTATTGCTGGACAAAATAAAAGTGGGGAAAATATTGTTTTTTCAATACGTACAGGTATTAAGATTTATCAACGATTAAATATTCCACGTGATACAAATGTTGAGTTTACAAATTTTGTTTACGATAAAGCAGAAAATCGTTTGGTGCTAACTATTTCGAATGATGGAAATGTTTGGAGCGAAGGAACGATTAGAAATGAAATCATTAATCAAGAAAATGGTCAACAAATAAAATTGCAAGATGCAGTTTTTTATAGTTTACCAAATGATAAAAGAATTGTATATATACCATTGCCAAAGGATTTGCCAAAAGGCTCGTATATTGTTACCGCAACTTTAAGTTTTGAGAAAGATGATCAATTGAAAGTTGCAGAATTGACGTTCTCAAATGATTAATAATAATTTGTTTCAGAAAATAGTTTCAACAATTACAGTATTGTTGACAATGGCAGTTTCTGCTCAGTTTACGTTAAATGCTCATAATAAAGGTTGGGTGTTAGTGAATGGAAGTAGTGGAGTTACAGTGTCTAATGTTGTGGCTGTACAAATGCATATGACTGGTGCATTAAATTATAAAAATTGGTCTTTAGTTGCGCGAGCTGTTTCGCCTATTGTAAATTCTGAGAAAAAAGAATTCCCTGTCGAAAAACTGAAATTAAAATTCAATAATTATACAACTTCTCAATATTATTCAGAGAATTATCCTACACTAAATCAATTAGGAGTTATTCAGAATAATATCGCAATGAGTTTTTCTTCCAATTATTTTATTCGAAATTCTCCTTTAACTATTGCTACAACTACAGGAAAATACGGTGCAATTGTCTTGAATTATGATATTGTGATTGATGCTGGAAATTATCTAAATCCTCTAAAATCTTGGAATAATTATCCTATTCAATTAGAGTTTTCATTGTTAAATGAGCTTGGAAACGTGATTGGAACAAGTCTTTTTTCGATTGAAATGCAAATTAGTCCAAATGGAAATTACGAACCAGTTCCGACGCTTTCTATTGCGGTCGATGGTTCTGCTGTAAATGGAGAATTGGTTTTCAATACAATACAAGATTATAGAAATGGAGTGAAGAAAGAATATCAAAACGGCTTAATTGTTTCTTCTGATACGGCTTACGATATTCAAGTTTCGTCGCTTAATCAACATTTACAATCGAGTGATGCTCAGAATTTGGAATTAAATTCAATTAATGTTCAGATAAAAGATACCGAAACAAATAATCTTTCTAAGGTTATAAAACTTTCGAATTACAATCAATCATTGATGACGAATAGTTCTAAAACAGCTTCAAAAAAGTACGATATTATTTATTCTACAACTCCGTCGGATAATAAAATTTTGAATAGCAAACCTGGGAATTATTCAACTTCTTTGCTGTACACGATTACACCTTTGTAAAACAATATGTTCTTTTCAATCAATTATTTTCGAAGCGTATTTTTTATTCTGCTTATGCTTGTTAGCGGACAAAATTTCCGTGCTCAAACTATAAATAATGGATTGAAATTTAGCACAATAAAAGAAGTTAAATTAGAAGATAGCAACAATTTTTCTGTTATTCTTCAATTAGAAAATACGACCAATGATACGATAAATGCTCGTTTGGAACTTAAAATTCCTTCAGCGATAAGATCGTATTCGCAAGATAATCTTCAACTAAAAATCAATCCAAACAAGAAGGCTTTTATTCCAATGCAGTTTACGGTGAACAAATCGCAAATGGCTGGAAAATTAGATTTAGAATTCAGCATTATTGATTTTTTAAGCAAAAAAGAAATAGGGAAATCCGTTACTTCGGTTGTGGTTTTGCAGAAGAGAAACATCAAGATTTTTCCTGTCCAGAGTAATATTTTTTATCGTCAAGAAGGAGATTCTATTCATTATGAATTGAAAGTAATGAATATGGGAAATCAAGCCGAAGAAATTTTGTTAACCAATGTTCTTCCTGACTTCAGAGGCAATTTTACTTCTGATAACAAACGAATTAAGGTAGAAGCTTTTCAAGAAAAAATTGTTCGATTTTCTAAATATGTAGACCGAGATATGATGAAAATTGAAAGTTTTCAGGCAAATGTTTCGGGTTATACAACGACCAAAGATTTTGCAGGAAATGTATTTTTTACCATTCAGAATGCAAGTTCCAATCGTGTGTATAGAGATTCAACAATGTTAAATCAGAATTGGACCAATTTTTCTACAAATTATGTTCGATTAACTGCTCGTGATATAAATTCTGCTAATGCAAATTATAATTTAACGGCGCATCAAGAATTTTCGGTGGGGTTGAATGAATTTGCGTATAACATTAATGGGACAACTTGGAATAAAGATCAAGACATGGTTTTGACGGATTCTTGGGTGAAATATCAACGCAAAGACAAAGGAATTTTAATCGGATCAATCAATAACAACGATTTTGATATTCCAATTAATGGACGAGGCGTGATGTTGTTCAATAATTATGATAAGAATGACAACCGAATTGTAGTTGGAATGGTCGAAAAAAATTATAATTTATTAGATGATTTGAGTAATGATGTTTTCAAGAATAGCCATACAACTTTTGCGAATGGACGATTTTTGATAAAAGATAAAAATGAACTAGAGACTTCTGCTTTTTTGGATAAAAATTATTCTACAACTAATTTTGTTTTGACAAATGGATACAAATGGATAACACCAAATAAATGGAATCACTCAGTAAAATTTGGGTATGGTTTGTCAAAATTTAACGAAACGAACAATGTCGAAAATTCATTATCTGTTTCTGCTAATGTTTCAGGAGAAATAGGTAAGTTTTATTTTTATAGTTCTAATTATTATAGTTCAGGATATTACCCAGGCACTAGACGTGGAGCGTTGTATCTCAATCAGCGTTTGCAACGTACGTTTTCTAAATTTTCATTATGGTCTTCGTTAACGGTTACGAACAATAATCCGAAATCTATCGATCCATATTTGATAAATTATAAACAAGCAAATGAGTCGAAAGCGTTGCGTTTTGAGACGGGAATTTCGTTCAAGTTAGCGAATCATTTCAATCTTTCGATTTCTCCAAAATTGAATATCGAAAAATCAAATATCCTAAATTATGACACGTTTACGTATTCGCCGATGGATTTTAAATCAGCTTATTTAAACGGAACATTTACGTGGTTGTCTAATTCTCGTGTGCATCAGTTGGTGTTGAATACTTTAGGAGGATTTTCTGAGCTAAATGAATTGAATAAGGTTGATCCAATTGTTTATGGACAATTAACGTGGAATGTGAAAAACTTTCAGTTAAGCTCAATTTATCAACGAGGAAGTATGATGATTGCAGAGGTTTATTCGACGAATAATCTTAATCATCAATTAGAACGTTTTACAACTTCGGCGAGTTTTCGTCAAAGCTTTTTTCAGAAAAAATTGAATACAGCAGTTTCTACCTACTATAATATTGACAAAAATTTTGGAAACACCCTAACTTTTGGAGCTTCTTTAGATTATCAACCAATTGATAATTTTATTGTGAGTACACAAGCGAATTTTAGTCATTACGATTCGAAAACATTGAATAGCAAACAAACTTATTTGCAAGTTGGTGTACAATATAATTTGCCTGCGAAACGTACTGTGACAGATGTAAAAGACGGAACATTGAATTTGTTTGTGTTTTATGATTACAATGCAAATGGTATTTTTGATGAAGGTGATAAAGTGGCTGATAGTCGTAATGTAAAGATAAATGAAACGAATTTTATTACAGATTTAGAAGGAAATATCAAGTATAAAAAAGTTCCTTATGGTAATTATATAATCAAACTTCCTGGACAAAAATGGTTTGCACAAGATTTCGCGGTTAATATCAATGCGAAAACGACTTCTATTTCTATTCCAATGCAACAAACTGGTATTGTGAGAGGAAAAGTTGAGTATGAATTATCTTCAAATTTGGAGTATCAGGTTTCGGCAAATTTATTCGGATTTACATTGATTTTTAATCACGAAAATGGACAGGTTTTTACAGTTAAAACAAATGATAGAGGTGAATATACAGCTTTTTTACCTGTCGGAAATTATACGTTTCATCTTGTAGAAAATAGTTTACCAGAACATGTTTATGCAAAAACATATTTGAATAAAGTAACGGTAGAAAAGGAACAAAATACAGAATATGAACCGCTTATTTTGAAAATTAAGGAGCGAAAAGTTAACATCAAACGTTTTGGTAATTAATGGATATTTTGATTTACTTTGCATCAAAATAAAACCTAAATGCCACTAACTTTTTGCCATCCAGCAATTGTTCTTGCGCTAAAAAAGCTAAAATCGAATTGGTTTTCGATGACGGGATTAATCATTGGTTCGATGTCGCCAGATTTAGAATATTTCTCTCGAATGGAGATTGTAGCGACGTATATTCATTTGTTTTGAGGCGTTTTGTATTTTGATTTACCAATTGCTCTTATTTATTGTTTCGTTTTTCACTTATTTGTCCGAGATGTTTTAATTCATCATTTACCTTATTTTTTAAAAGAACGATTTGCTCAATTCCTAATTTTTGATTGGATTGATTATTTCAAAAAACATTGGATAATTGTAATTCTCTCAATTATAATAGGTGCATATTCACATCTTTCTTGGGATGCTTTTACCCATGAATGGGGATTTTTTGCGAAACATTTTCATGCTTTACAGAAAACTTGGGTTCAAATTCCTTTCAAAAATTTCGAAGTAAAAGGGTATAAATTTCAACAACATTTTAGCACTTTTTTAGGTACGATTTTTATCGCTTTTTGGATTTATAAAATGCCAAAACAAATTCTTCTAAAAACTAAATTTGATTACATTTTTTGGTTAAAAGTAGTTCTATTTACAACTATTATTTCCACAATACGATTAGTTTTCTTCCCAATAGAAATTGGATTAAGCAACATCATTGTCGTTATCGGAATGAGTATTTTTTTGAGTTTGGTTATTTTTGGGGTGAAAGAAAAATATTGTTAAATAAAAAAATCTCTTCAATAATACTGAAGAGATTTTTTTATGGATTTATAATTTTAATATTTATCGAAGTGTAATTATATTTTGACCAACTTTATATCCATTTTGGTAAATATCAATTTTATATTCACCTTTTGGAAAATCATAATCAACCCAGTCAAAATTAACTCTTGAACCAGACATATTATTGTAATTAACTTTTACACGATCAGAATATTCTACAGAAGATCCAGAACGTAAAGTTGTTTCACCAGCATCAGCACCTTTAAATTTTCCTATCTCGCCGCTTGGTTTATAAATAGATACATACAATTCTTTGGTTTCTGAAGTCGCATTCAAGTTTTTATCCAAATCAAAAGATACTCTAACTTTATCAATTCTTCTTGCTCGCGTTGTTTCCACTTCTTTTCCGCTTGATTTTACTCGCAAACCTTTAATCGTATAATTTGAAATCGATAAAGTAGAATTTGTCTCTTTGATTAAATTCTGATGATTTTCTTTTTCAGTACTCAAATTTGATTCAACAGTTTTTTTCTGCTCATTCAAATGAGAATTTTCCGAAGTTAACTCTGTATTCTTGTTTGTTAGCTTTTTATTTTCGTCTTTCAAGCGAACAATTTCTTCTTTATAAACTTTAATATCTGCTTGTAAAGAGGTTATCAAACGTTTAGCACGCTGCAATTCTCCACTTGTAATTCCTTCTTTATTTAAGATTGATTGAATCTCTTTTTGTTTCTCCAAAATCAATCGATCTTGATAACTTAAAGAAGAATCTTTTTTTACAACACGAGTTTTAGCATCATCAAAATCTGATCTAATTATACGTAATTCTTGTTTCAGAATTTCTCTAGATCGTTCCAAATCATTGATATCACTTTGCATTTCTATCGAAGATTTTGCATTTGCCTCTTTAGAATATACAATATACGCAATAGCTAATAAGAGGGCAACTGCTAAAACAGCAATAATAATATTCTTTACGAATTCATTTTTATATTTAGTATTTTTAGAAGGTTCAAGATCTTTGTATTCAGTCATTTTAATTATTTCGAGGAAAAATTATTAAATCAAAAATTAAACCAATTTTATAATAATCAATAACTAATGTTAAATTTAACATTTATAAATTGTAATAAAACTTGATAAATAAAGACTTTTTAATCGTTTGTCTCTTTTTTAATGTCTTCAGAAGCTTCGGCTAATTTATTTTCGGCTTTTGTTTTTAACTCATCAGCTTTTTCTTCCAATTCTGTTTTTTCTTCTCTAAAAGTTTCTTTCAAATCCGAAACTTTCTCTTTCACAAAAGCACTTGTTTCTTTCATTTGTTTTTCCGCAATATCTTTTACATCGTTATAATCTTGCTTCGATCTTTCTTTAAAATCTTTAGCGGCTTCTTTCGATTGTTCTTTCAAATCACCCGAAGCATCTTTTATATTATTGATTGTTTTACGCGCAAAATCCGATGCGTCATCTGCAATCAATGTCCCTGCTTTTTTTACAGTTGCCGAAACATCGTCAAATTTATCTCCCGCAACATCAATCGCAGTTTCCGTTTTTCCTAAAATTCTTTTCAAAAAAGTTCTAAGTCCCATAATAATTTATTTTGTTGATTATTTTCAGTTTAAATTTACAGCTTCATTCGCAATTTTAGAATGAATTAATTTAATTTTTTATTTAAAAATATGAATTTCAACTATTTTAAACGATATTATCTCGGAATTTTAATGTTCAGTTTACTAACTATTTTTAGTTGTAATCCGAAGAAAAATCAATCCGAAATACATCAAAATACTTCATCCGAAGAAATATCCTTCAAATATTCGACCAAAAATAAAAACTTTGTCAGCGCACATCGTGGCGGAAGTGGAATACATGGTTTTCCTGAAAATTGTGTCGAAACTTTTGAACATCTTTATCAAAAAGGAATTCAAATTTTTGAGATTGATGTTGTCGAAACAAAGGATAATCAACTTATTTTAATGCACGATAATTCGTTGCAACGAACAAGCACAGGGCGACAAGATGTCAATCAAGTTGACTTAAAAACCATTAAGGAATACTTTTTGGTAGATGATTTTGGACAACAAACGTCATACAAAATTCCGACTTTTGCAGAAGCGTTAAATTGGGGAAAAAGTAAACCAATTTATTTTATGGTTGACATCAAAAAAGGTGTTGATTATCGTGATATTGTAAAGACAATAGAACAAGCAAATATGCAAAAACAGGTTGTTTTGGTGACGTATACAGTTGGTCAAGCGAAAAAGTTACATCAACTTGCGCCTGATATGTTATTGTCTGTTTCGATGCGAAACGAACGAGAATTTAATGAAATGATGAACAGTGGAATTCCGACTGACAAAATGGTTGCATTTACGGGAACTCGACGCAATGATAAATCATTTTTAAATAAAATTCATGACAAGGATATTTTGGTCATTTTTGGAACATTAGGAAACTTAGACAAAAGTGCTTCGGCGAGAAATGGACAACTTTACCGCGATTTAGAAAAAGATGGTGTCGACATTTTTGCAACGGACAGAGCAATGGATGTACATCAAACGATTAATAAAAATTAAATGGAAACAATATCACTTAAGGATTCAAATTATTTCTCGAAATTGATGTTAAATTATATCAATCAAGACGAGAATTTGAAAGACTTCTACAACCTATTTCCAACCAAAGAAAACTATATAAAACAAGCAAAAAATAAGCTTGAACATTATAAAAATAGAGCAATTCTTGTTGACCAAATTTCGAAACAATTAAGTCATTTAGATTTATCGGAAAAGCAACAAAATAATCTACAAAAATTAAGAGAAAAGAATACGGTAACAATTACGACTGGACACCAGTTAAATTTATTTACAGGCCCAATCTTCTTTTTTTATAAAATTTTGCAAGTCATCAAAGCATGCGAGGAATTAAATAATGAACAAAGTGAAATCAATTTTGTTCCGATGTTTTGGATGGCGACAGAAGATCACGATTTCGAAGAAATTAATCATTTCAAATTTGGAGATCGAATTATTCATTGGGAAAAAGAGTTTGGCGGACCAGTTGGACGTTTATCAACAGATGGTTTACAAAAAGTTTTTGATTCATTTTTGTCATTAATTCCAAATGGAAAAAAGAAAACTGAATTACAAAATCTAATTGAAGCCTCTTATTTATCGAATGATAATTTGACGGATGCAACACGAAAATTGGTTCATTTATTATTCAAAGATCTTGGATTGTTGATGATTGATGGAGATGATAAAGAATTAAAAAAACTAATGATTCCGACTTTTGAGGAAGAATTAATTGAGTCAACATCATTCAAAAAAGTAATTCCTCAAAATGAGAAATTAGAACAATTGGGTTATTCTATTCAAGTGAATCCTCGTGAGATAAATTTGTTTTACATCAATCAAAATAATTCGCGCGAACGTATTGTTGAACAAAATGGAACGTATTTTGTCAATAACACTTCAATCAAATTTTCGAAAGAAGAAATTGTTGCCGATTTACGTCAAAATCCGGATAAATTTAGTCCAAATGTGATTTTGAGACCTTTGTACCAAGAAACAATTTTACCAAATGTTGCCTATGTTGGCGGCGGAGGCGAAATAGCTTACTGGTTACAATTGAAAGAAATGTTCAATCAATTTGAAGTTGATTTTCCACTTTTAGTTTTGAGAAATTCATTGTTAATCCGAACTGAAAAACAATACGAAAAACAACAAAAATTAGATTTATCAAACGAAGATTTATTTTCGAATAGTTTAGCAATCACAAAAAAACGTTCGATAAATTCGTCAGAAATTGCTCCAAAACTTCCTGAACTGGAAGAAGAATTAAAAAGCATTTTTGATCGTTTGGAACATTTGAGTTCGTTAACAGAATCTTCTTTTGCGGATATGATACAAGCGCAGCGTACAAAACAATTGAAAGGTTTTGAGAAAATAAAACAACGTTTGGTGCATGCTGAGGTGAAAAAAAATGAGGATTTATTGAAGAGAATCGAGCAATTATTGAATGATCTTTCTCAACAAAATGGTTTGCAAGAACGTGTGAAAAATTTTGCTGATTTTGATTACATTAACACTCAGTATTTCATTGATTTTATTGAAGATAGTCTTCGACCTTTTGATTTTGAGTTCATCATAAATACATTGAAAGAGGAACTCTAAACAAAACATAATTTGTATATTTGACCACGAAAATTCATCTAAATGAAAAAAATATTAGCTTTATTGTTATTTGTTGGTGCATCAGCACTTTATGCTCAACAAAAAACGCATACAGTTCAAGCAAAAGAAACCGTTTACGGAATTTCGAAACAATATGGTGTTTCGCAAGAAGAATTGTATAAAGCCAATCCCAAAATTGAAAAAAATGGGATTCATCCAGGTGATTTGATTGTGATTCCAGGTAAAGGAACTACGACAACCAAACCAACTGAAACCAATACTACAACGACTACGTCAAACGTAAATACTTCGGACGATAATTATCAATATATTACAATTGAGCCGAAAGAAACGGTTTACAATTTGACAAAAAAATATAAAATTTCGGAAGAAACATTGAACTCATTAAATCCTCAAATCAAAGAAAGAGGTTTAGAAATTGGTGATGTAATCAAACTTCCGAAAGATGTGACAAACAAAGTTTTCTCTGTTCCAAAAGGAACACATTTAATCAAAAAAGGAGAAACTTTATACACATTAGCAAAACAATATAATGTAAGTGTTGACGACTTATATGCAGAAAATACAGCTTTACAAACAGGTGTAAAAGAAGGAATGGTGATTACGATTCCTAAAAAATCTGGCTCTGTTGTGATCGAAGAAAATACCATCAATTATGTTGTACAAAAAGGAGATTCGGCTTACGGAATTTTAGAAAAATACAATACGAATTTAGATGAATTGTTACGCTTAAATCCAGAATTAATTGACGGATTGAAAGCTGGAATGACACTTAAAATTCCATTGCAAAAAAATGCTAAAATCATCAAATACGGAACTGCAGGAAAGCTGAAACGTGCGAACGACAACGAAATTAATGTTGCGATTATGCTACCTTTTGATGTTGCAAATAATCCGCAATTGAAAAATTCGCAAGCGATGCAATTTTTTACTGGAGCTAAATTAGCGTTGACTCGTTTGGCTAAAAAAGGTAAAAATGTAAATGTAAAAGTGATCGATACGAAAAGCGGAAACTTACAAGATATTCTATCAACAACAGATTTCAGTAAAACAGATGCTGTTATTGGTCCATTGAACACGTCTGATGTTACGGAAGTTGCGAATTTCTTTAGCAATTCTGGTATCGCCGTGATTTCGCCTTATGCAAATGATGATTCGTTAAATTCTTTCAATGATTTATTGATTTCTAATCCAAAAGATGAAGTAATTGCAGATCAAATTATCGAAGAAATTGGAAAAAACTTTGCTGGAGAACAAGTTTATTTGTTGACAAATCGTGACGATCAAGAGTTAGCAAATTACACGAAAAAGCAATTAGAAAAACAGTTGAAAGCAAATGTTGTCATTGTAGATAGTGCAGCAAAAATTGTTCAACCACACGACAAAGTAAATGGCGAAGATTATTACACACCAATTATTACGGTTTTAGTTGGTGATGATGATAATTTGGGAAAACAATATTTAGAGAAATTAAAAACATTTAACAAAGATAATATCAAAGCTTTCGGGATAAAATCGGTTTCGGTTTATGATGTTTATAACGCAGATAATGCAAAAAATATCGATGCATTCCGCGAATTTGGTTTTGTGTTTAGTACTGCGCGATTAATCAATACAAGAGATACGGAAGTACAAAGTGTAATCAAAGATTTCAAGGAAGTTTATTGTGAATTTCCGACGCGTTACGAGCAATTAGGCTACGATGTAACGTACGATATTGTGGACAGAATGAATAATAAAGGTGATGTTACCAACAATATTACAACAGAAAACACACGTTTGGCGTCAAAGTTTTCATACAAAAAAATAAGCGGAAGCAAGGCTTATACAAACGATGCAAGCCGAATTGTACGTTTACCTAAAAAATAATTTTATCAAAATAATATACCAAAAAGCGATGCTAAATTTTAGTATCGCTTTTTTCTTTTTATCAACATTTAGAATTAAAAACTTGAATTGAACGGATTTTTTCTAAATTTGACTATGCACAAACTTAAAGACAATTTACTCGTAAAAGTTATTCTAGCCATTGTACTCGGAATTGTACTCGGTGGAATTATCCCAGAAGCTGTTGGTCGTATTTTTATGACTTTCAATGATTTTTTTAGCGAATTACTTAACTTTTTAATTCCATTGATTATTGTTGGATTAATCGTTCCATCGATTGGAAGATTAGGACAAACAGCCGGAAAATTATTATTAGCAACTGTTTTAATCGCTTACGGATCAACCATTTTTTCAGGATTATTAGGCTATTCTGTAAGTATGTCTGTATTTCCAAATTTATTAGAACATCAAACTGGTCAAATTAATTTAGCCGAAAAAGCAAAAGAATTTGCACCGTACTTTTCGATAGAATTTCCTCCATTATTTGGTGTAATGCCAGGTTTAGTTTTTTCATTTCTTTTCGGAATCGGATTATCACGATTAAAAGATTCAACTTCTGGGAAATTTGCAGATGATTTCGAATCAATTATTACGTATTTAATTCAAAATTTAATCATTCCATTATTACCAATATTCATTTTCGGAATCTTCTTGAACATGTCATATTCAGGGCAAGTTGTAACAATTATGAACGTATTCCTTAAAATAATTGGTGTAATTTTCGTGCTACATGTTTTCTTGTTAGTGCTTCAATTTACAATTGCCGGAATTATCGCAAAAAAGAATCCTTTCACTATGTTGAAATTGATGTTACCAGCGTATTTCACAGCCTTAGGAACACAATCTTCTGCGGCTACAATTCCTGTAACAATTGCGCAAGTAAAGAAAATTGGAGTTCGCGACGAAATTGCCAATTTCGCAGTGCCGTTGTGTGCGACAATTCATTTATCTGGTTCGATGTTAAAAATCGTTTGTTGTTGTATAGCATTGATGTTAATCCAAGGAATGGAAATTGATTTTGTTCAATTTTTAGGATTTATCATGATGCTTGGAATTGCAATGGTTGCAGCTCCTGGAGTTCCTGGTGGAGCGATTATGGCAGCAATTGGTATTATTGCTTCTATGTTAGGATTTAATGCAGAAAATCAAGCTTTGATGATTGCACTTTATATCGCAATGGATAGTTTTGGAACAGCAGGAAATGTAACTGGAGACGGTGCGATTGCTGTAACGTTGAATAAATTATTCAAGAAAGAAGTTCAATAAAAAATAAAATATTAATTCAAAAAAAAAGAGTTCCAAAAAATATTGGAACTCTTTTTCGTTTTAAGAATATTTAAATGAAGAATGTTTTTAATTTATTGTAATCCAATTCCACCACCATTTTGCTCAGTTTTATTCTGTTGAGCTTCAGTTCTTGATTTTACCTTACCACCGAAGTTGTAATTAAATCCTAAATAAAATGTTCTTGATTCCCATTTGAATTTTGCAAAACCTTCGTATGGATTATCCATATTAACACGTGCTTTCATTGTATTGAAAATATCATTTACACGAGCTGAAAATGATGCTTTTCCTTGCATAAAACTATATTTTATTCCTAAGTCCATACGCCACATATCTAACATTTCTCCTTGTAAAAATTTAGTTTTACCTCTAAAGAATCCAAATTGTTGTAAACTTAATTGTTTTGTTAATGTATAAGTATTATTCATTCTCAATGACAATGTATTCGCTGTAATTTTCTTAACAACAGGATTATTATTTTCATCCTCTATAACACTTTGCATTTCTGATGAAGTAAAATCTCCGGCAAGATAAGTACTCATCCATTTAGTTAATTTATAGTTCCAGCTTGCTTCAACTCCATAACTATTCACTTTATCATAGTTCATATTATATTGTATAAAAGCTGATTCTACTTCTGGATCTTTTTTGAAAGTCTGAATAATATTATCAGTTACATGACGGTAAAATAAATTTCCTGAAATTGATCCTTTTTTCAATTGTTTCAAATACCCTAATTCAATTGAGTTTGTATATTCTGGATTAAGTTCTGGATTACCTTTACTTGACATTAAAGCTGTCGTAAACTGAGGTACAGGTGTTAACTGATACATTCCTGGACGATCAATTCTTCTACTATAGTTAAATGATAATTGATCCTTTTCTGTCAAATCATATGTTAAGAAAGCAGATGGAAATAAATCTGTATAATCTTTTTTCAAAGTTCCAGAGTTGTTAGGCGCAAATAACCAATTTCCATCATCCTCTACACGTTCTAATCTCAATCCTATTTGAGCTCCGAATTTGTTAAATTTTTGTTTATAATTCGCGTAACCCGAGAAGAATTTACGCTCAAATTCAAAATCAACATTTGGATTAAAGTTTACAGCATTTTCAGTAATTACATCTGTAGATCTTAAAATATTATCATTCGTTTCTCTTCTGAATTGTAAACCTGCTTCTAATTTTCCAGCATCTTTTATTTGATTCGTATAATCTAAATTGATTCGAGTATTCGTTGTTTTATCATTTCGATATTCTTGATAGAACTTACTTTTTGGGTATGTGTTGGTGTAATCTCTATCATCATCTTCTTTACTTGTCGAATAAAATGCATCCAAAATAATATTATGATCTTCTTTTTTGAAATCATGTTTGAAGTTTAAACTATAATCCGAACTTTTTGAATCTGACCAAATATCATTTCTATTCAATTCATTTTTTACACCTTGTAAAATATTTGTATTAATTAACGCATTATGATCTCCATTCCATTGATTTGTATAAACTGTCAATGCATTTTGATCATTAATAAACCAGTCAAAACCTGCTTTATAAGATAAATTTCTATTTTTATTATTCTGAATATCAAACAACTGATCAATTTGATCATCATAATTACGTCCAATACCATTTTGTTTTGATGGACGATCAGCGTAATTAATATTTCCAAATAAATTGAACTTTCCTACATTCACATTTGTATTCAATGATGTATTAAAACGGCTTTTATTTCCTTGTTCATAACCAGCAATCAAACCAACATTATACCCTTTTTTCTGTCCTTTTACCAATACGATATTAATGATTCCAGATTTTCCATCAGCTTCATATTTAGCAGACGGATTTGTGATAATTTCAATTCGTTGAATTTGATTAGAAGGAATTTGTTTCAGTAATTGAGCTGCAGATTGAGACGACGGCTTACCATCTACATAAACTTTTACATTTTCATTTCCTCTCAACGATAAAGCACCTGATTGTTGGTCAACATTAACTGAAGGAATATTATTCAGAACCGATGCAGCGTCTGTACCAGCAGAAACTAAATCGTTCCCCACTTCTACAACACGTTTATCTATTTCATTACGATATTGTGAAGTTTGCGCACGAACAAATGCTCCTTTCAGTTCAACTGTTTCGGCTTTTTCTGCTTGTAAAATGATGTTACCTAAATTTAACTCACCTCCTTTTACTTCTGCAGTTGTTACAGATTGTTGATAACCAAATTCTGTAATCACCAAACGATAACTTCCGTCTTCTAAATCTGGAATCTCGAATGTTCCGTCTGCATTCGCATACACTTCATCGAATAATTCTTTTGAATCTGCTTTATAAATCTGAATAGCAGCCATACCAACCGCTTCATTTTTTGCATTTTCAATCTTTCCTTTCACAGGATGTTGTTCCTGCGAGAATCCGTAAATAGAGCAAACGGAGAAAAGAATAGCTAAAGTAAATTTGTTTAATCTCATAGTTAATATTTTTTTTCAATAGTACTATGTTTTACATAATACATAATAAGAGTTGTCCGTACTTTTTCCTAATTAGACGTTTAAAAAAATGTTTTGTTACAAAATATTTAAACTTTTTTTTAATTTTTCAAGTACTATGTTTTGCATAATACGTAAACCTAATCGTTGGATGATTTTACTAATAAGACGCAACAACTTCAATAATGTTACAAGAATTTTTAATTTTTTTTAAAATTTTTTTCCTCGACTGAAAAACTTACATTTATCATTCAATTAATATTAATCAAAAAATTGCTAAAACATTGAGTTCAATTGTCATATTAGGTGCGGGAAATGTTGCGTTTCACTTAACTCGTGCATTAATCGAAAACACTTGCAATGTTCGACAAATTTTCAATAGAACATTAGAACACGCTAGAGAAATCGGAGAAGCAAATAGAATTTCGTATACCGATAAAATTTCTGAAATAGAAAAAGCAGACATTTATATTATTGCGAGTGCAGATTCTGGAATCGAAGAGTTTTCTCATTATATTCCGTATGATGATGTTTTGGTTGTACATACTTCTGGTTCGTCTCCAATGTTTGTTCTGAAAGGCGATTACCGAAAAGGCGTTTTTTATCCGTTGCAAACTTTTTCGAAAGAAAGAACAATGCGTTATGATAATATTCCGTTTTTTATCGAAGCCGAAAATCCTGAGGATTTAAAGACGTTGAATGATTTAGGAAATCGAATTTCAAACGAAGTTCACGAACTTAATTTTGCAAGTAGAATGCAAGTGCATATGACAGGTGTTTGGGCAAATAATTTTGTCAATCATTTATATTATATCGCAGGAAATATTTGTGAGCAAAACAATGTTCCGTTCGATGTTTTGTTGCCTCTTATTCAGGAAACAGCAAATAAAGTAATCGAAATGAGTCCAAAAGATGCGCAAACTGGTCCAGCAAAACGTGGAGATCAAGTGATTATTGATCGTCATTTAGAGGCCTTACAAGATGATTCGAGATTATTACAGATTTACCAAATATTGACAGATTCAATCAAACGAGTTTACGAAAAATGATAAGTTATAAAGAAAAACTAAATAACATTAAAACCGTTATTTTAGATGTAGATGGAGTTTTGACAGATGGAAATTTAATTTTATTACCAACTGGCGAAATGGTGAGAACAATGAATACGCGCGATGGTTATGCAATGCAATTAGCCATCAAACAAGGAATACGAATTGCGGTGATTACAGGCGGAAGAGATGAAGCTGTTGTGAATCGTTTAAAATATTTAGGCTTAACAGATATTTACGTGAACAAACGTGATAAAGTAGAAGCTTTTGAAGATTTACTTTTTTCTTATGGATTAGATCCTGATGAAATCGCTTATATGGGCGATGATTATCCAGATTTGGCCGTGATGAATTTAGTTGGATTATCAGCTTGTCCTAACGATGCGTGTATGGATGTGCGCAAAGCTTCGGAATATATTTCACCAGAAAACGGTGGAAAAGGTTGTGTTCGCGATTTATTAGAACAAATCTTGAAAGTTCAAAACAAATGGTATAATGCAGAAGAAGTTGCTTCTGTATAAAAGAATTTGAAATGTTATTAACAGAAAAATTAAAAGATACCAATATCATTTTGGCATCACAATCGCCAAGAAGAAAAGAACTTTTAGCTGGATTGGGATTACAATTTTCGACAATTTCACTGGATATTGACGAAACATTTGATCGCAACGAATTCAAGAAAGAACAAATCACCGAATATCTTTCCGCTAAAAAAGCCAAAGCTTATACGAATATTCAACCAAATGATTTGATTATAACATCGGATACAACTGTTTGGGTAGAAGATGAATCGTTAGAAAAAGCTTCGAATAGAGAAGAAGCTTACGAGATGATTAAAAAATTAAGCGGAAAAACACATTCTGTTTATACATCGGTTACGATTCGTTCTGTAGAGAAAGAAGTTACTTTTTCGGACGAAACACAAGTAACTTTTGCTGATTTGACAGATGAAGAAATTTATTTCTACATTGATAATTACAAACCTTTTGATAAAGCGGGTGCTTACGGTGTACAGGAATGGATTGGTTATATTGGTGTGGACAATATGAATGGAAGTTATTTCAATGTAATGGGACTTCCTACACACAAGCTATATAAAGAATTAGTAAAATTCTAAACATATCATCCAGCTTCGGCTGGATTTTTTTATTCTACAATTATCGTATTTTTGTTTTTCTAAAAAATCAATTTTATGAAGGTCGGTTTATATTTTGGATCATTCAATCCTATTCATGTCGGACATTTAATTATTGCCAATCATTTTCAACAATTCACCGATTTGGATCAGGTTTGGTTTGTGGTTTCGCCTCAAAATCCATTGAAGAAAAAAAGTTCTTTAGCAAATGAATATGATCGATTAGAAATGGTGGAACTAGCCATTAAAGATTATCCTAATCTTCGTGCGTCGAACATCGAATTTACGTTACCGAAACCTTCGTACACAATTGATACATTAATTCATCTAAACGAAAAATTTCCTGAGCATAACTTTGCACTGATTATGGGTTCTGATAATTTGGATGGAATTTCAAAATGGAAAAATACCGAGATTTTAATGCGCGATTATCAATTGTTTGTTTATCCGCGTCCTGGTTATTCGCAAGAAGAAAATTTGGATAATGTCGAAATGGTGGAAGCGCCTTTGATGGAAATTTCTTCTACATTTATCCGAAATGCAATCAAAGATGGAAAAAATATCAAACCAATGTTACCTCCAAAAGTTTGGGAATATCTTGATGGAAGTAATTTGTATGGATGAATTTAATTTGAAAATGTGAGAATTTCTAATTTAATAAAATGGTTCGGTATTGTTTTTTTACCAATTGTATTTGTATTCATTATTTTCGGTTTAATAAAAGACATTACCAAATCTGAAAATGATTTTAAATTAAATCAAGGTATAATTTCTGAAATAGGAATAACAGAAAGAATTAGTAAAGGAACTTCTCATAGAAGCATTACAACAAAAACTGATGTATTCTATGTGAAAATTAAAAATGATAACAATAAATATTCTTATTTTGACAGATTTTCAAATAATTATCAATCAATAATACATGAATTAAAAATTGGTGACTTTGTAAAAATTTATAATGAAGGAATTGATAAAAATCAAAATACAATTTCTATCATTCAGTTAGAAAAAGGCAATCAAATTTTAATTTCAAAATCTATTCATAATAAAAGAAATTATTTTATCATTATAGCTTTTTTAGCATTTCTAATCTTATATGTAATAATAATTTATCGAAAATTAAAAAATCATGACAAAACAAGCTACTATAAATAATTTAGAAGAATTAGTTCATTTATTTGATGGGTATCGTCAATTTTATGATAAGGAATCTGATGTAAAAGCAGCGGAAAAATTTCTAGAAGCCAGAATTGTAAATGACGAATCGGTTATCTTTTTAGCTTATAACAAAGACGAAAAAGCAGTTGGTTTCGTACAATTATTTCCTTCATTTTCATCTACTCGAATGAAACGTTTCTGGATTTTGAATGATTTATTTGTTTCACCAGAATTTCGCGGACAAGGTTTTTCAAGAGAATTGATAGAAGAAGCAAAAAATCTGTGTCGCAAAACAGATGCTTGTGCAATGTTGTTAGAAACAAGTGTTACGAATGATATTGGAAATTCATTATATCCAAGTGCTGGATTTCAATTGCGTGATGATGCAAATTTTTATGAATGGGAAGTTTAACCAAATTGACGTTTCAATTCGTAGATAATATCTTCTAAACCATTTAATTTTATTTCATAAACAGTGGATAAAAGAATTCCTAATTTCCCTTTCGGAAAACCACCTTTACCAACAAACCATTCCAAATAAGAAACAGGTAAATCGCACAACAATCGCCCTTCGTATTTACCGAAAGGCATTTTAGTTGTGACAATTTCTTTTAATATTTCGGGACGAAATCCTTCCATTATTTTGTTACAGTTCCTTTGTACGTTGACATTCCATCTTTGAAATTCTTGGCATTTTTGAAACCTTTTTCTTGCATTTTTTCTGTTGCTAATTTTGCTCTAACACCAGATTTGCAATAAATGAAATAATTCTTTTTTGTATCTAATTTCTGAATTTCTTCTTCGAAATTTGGATTTTTCACGTCTATATTTACCGCTCCAGGAACATGACCTTCAGCAAACTCTTTAGGTGTACGAACGTCTAACAAAACATTCTTTTTACTCTTGAAATTAATTTCATTTACATTATCTAATGTCGAAGTTATTTCTTCTATTTTCGCTTCTTTTCCTTCTAAACTTGACGAATTGCTTGCACAAGAACCTAAAAAAAGTGTTCCTGCAATCATTGCAACTCCTAAAATTTTATTTACCATTATATTGATTCATTGTATTACCTAATCCTTGAAAAATAAACGACAAAACTGCATCAGCAGCCAAATTCAATCGTTCATTCATTTTTTCATTTTCTTCTGCCGACCAATCGCCTAACACATAATCCACTTGTTTACCTTCCGAAAACTCATTTCCTACACCAAAGCGTAATCGCGCATAATTTTGTCCGCCAACTTTATTTTGAATATCCTTCAAACCATTGTGTCCACCATCGCTACCTTTTCCACGCATACGAATTGTTCCGAAAGGCAAGTTCAAATCATCTGTAATGACAAAAATATTTTCTAACGAAATATTTTCTTTTTTCATCCAAAAACGAACCGCATCTCCACTCAAATTCATGTATGTATTTGGTTTTAACAACGTAACTGGACGCGCTTTATATTTAAACTGTGCTACTTCACCAAAATTTGATGGTGAAAATTTAGCATCAACTTTTTTAGCAACTTCTTCAACAACCTTGAAACCAATATTATGACGAGTATTTTCGTATTGAGCACCAATATTACCAAGCCCAATAATCAGATATTTTTGCATGAAACAAAATTACATCTTTTTGCAATGATTAGAAATAAATATTTACCTTTGCTTTAAAGTCTACTGAATTGGTATAGATTTTGTAAATACATGAAATCGATAAAAAATTATCATGAGAAAAATAATTAGCGTTTTAATATTATTTGTTGGAATTAATGCATTTTCGCAAAACATTCCGTCAGTAATGAAAACTGAATTTCCTGCAACAGCTTTGCAAGATAGCGTAGTTGATTTAGAAGGAAATTCGGCGACCATCGAAAAAGTTTTTTCGAACTATAAAGGAAAAATTGTCTTGTTGGATTTATGGGCAACTTGGTGTGGAGATTGTATCAAAAACATGCCAGCTTTGAAATCTTTGCACGAAAAAAATCCTGACGTAACCTTTGTTTACCTTTCAATGGACAAGAATGAGGAAGCTTGGAAAAATGGTATTAAAAAATATCAGATTGAAGGTCAACACTTTTACTTAGGAAACAACTGGAAAGGCAATTTTGGCACAGGGATTGATTTAAATTGGATACCAAGATATTTGGTTCTTGATCAAAATGGAAAAATTGCAGATTATTACAGCGTAAAAGCTGATGATCCTAAAGTTCAAGAAACAATTGATCGTTTAAGAAATAAGAAATAAATAGTTTATAGTTTACCAACCAAATGGTGATTGAAATTAAAAAATCAATCACCATTTTCTTTTATTAATCATTAGAAATCAATATCTTTCATAGAATAAAAATAAATATTCTATAATTTTTTATAGATCATTTTTTGTATCAAACTTTTAGTTATTATTGCATTGATTTTAATACCCTTTTTATTTATATGAAAATATGCTTCGTAATGTATCCTTGGGACAAGGTTGAACCAGGAAAAGACACCACTATGCGAATTATTAAAGAATGCGTAGATCGTGGATTTGAAGTATCCTATTTAACAAAAAAAGATATCTCTATTGCCAAAGGCAAAGTTGTAGGAAACTGCAAAAAGATGATAACTACAGAAACAAATGATTGTGTTGAGTTTTATCACACCATGAAATTTGAAAGTAGTATAAAAGATTTGACCGAATTTGATATAATTTTTATGAGAGCCGACCCACCAATTGATCCGCTTTTGTTGAATATGTTAGAATTAATCGAAGATAAAGTTTTCTTCGTCAATAAAATTTCGGGATTACGTAAAGCAAATAATAAAATATACGCCGCATCTTTTGATGATGGTCAAGAAACAATTGTTCCTCAAACACTTATTACAAAAGATATTGATTTGATAAAATCGTTTGTAGAAGAAAATAATTTCGAGAAATTTATCATCAAACCTTTAGACGGAATGGGTGGTAAAGGTGTTATACTTTTCGAACGAAAAAATATTGGTAACTTAAGCTCGATTTGCGATTTTTATATCAATCATACCGGATATTCTCAGCCTATTATTTGTCAAAATTATATAGAAGGTGCAGAAAAAGGTGATGTTCGCGCTATTGTGATTAATGGTGAACCGATTGGTGCAATTATGCGTGTTCCTGCAGAAGGTGACCACCGTTCTAATATTTCGGCTGGTGGTTCTGCGATTAGACACGAAATGAGTGAACATGAGTTAGATTTATGCCGTAAAATAGGAAAACAATTAAATGAAGATGGAATTTATTTTTGCGGAATTGATTTGATTAACGGAAAAATGGTTGAGCTAAATGTCGTAAGTCCTGGAGGAATTGTTCCTCACAATAATGTAAACAATAACAACGAAATTCAGAAACAAATCGTATCGATGTTATTGGAGAAATATAAAGAATTTAAAGCATGAAATCCATAAGTATACAGCAAATTTTAGATAATATTGAGAACGAAATTGTATTTGAAGCTTATGCAGAAGACGAATCATTCAAAATAAAAATTGACGAATACATTCCTTACGTTTGTGCAGCTATTCACGATGGTGGACAAATGCGTGACGATATTCGCGAAAAATGTTTATTGAGTAATTATGAGCGTTGGTATGAAGAAGATCCACATACTGCTGAGTTTGTTGAGACTTTTCCAATCTTAATTCAAGGTTGCGATTCTCGATTTGAATACGATTTGAACCGTGGTCCAGAAACTGCTGTGTACGAAGAAGCTTGGGGAAAACAGGTTTGGAAAGAACCTTTGTCGGTTTCTCAAAAACAAAAAAGTATTGCAAAACATCACGCCTTTTATGAAGTTTTAGAAGCTTTAATCAACAAGCTTGAAACTAAATTTAAGTCATGTTTGGTTTATGATATTCATTCGTACAATTGGAAACGTTGGGATCGTCCGGTTCCTGTCTTCAACATTGGTGCGGAGCGAATTGACAACGAACGTTACGGAAACTATGTAGAAAGTTGGCGCGATGAATTGGCGAATATTGAGTTAGAAAATATTCACAATTATTCAGCGATTAACGATGTATTTTATGGACGCGGTTATTTGTTAGAATTTGTTACAAATCGATTCAAAAATACGTTGGTTTTAGCGACAGAAGTTTCAAAAATTTATTGTGATGAATTAACAGGAGAATCTTTTCCAGAAATTATTAACCAAATTAAAGAAGGTTTTAAATCAGCGATTCTTAACCACGCTTATGAGTTTGTAAAAACGGAAACAACGTACAAAGTAGGTTCTAAGCAAGTAAATATTTTGCACAATGAATTAGAATCTGACTTGGTTAAAATTGATAAACAATTGTGCCAATTGGTTCAGAATTTTGAATTGTTAAGTGTTATCAATCCGATCAATTTAGAATTTGAAAAGAAGAAATTTTTAGCTTCAAAATATACATACGAACCACAATTTAAATACAATCCGCTTAACATTGATCCATTCGAATTTAAACGAAAATTATCGAATATTAAAGTCGAAAAAATCAATGATATTAGTATTCAAAATATGTATGTTAACACGATTAACGCTTATTTTGATAAGGTCGATTTATTAGCCAATCTTGGTACGGATAAATTTTTATACAATTCGTTGCGTTACTTTGGCGAACCATCCAAAAAAGATATCGAAAACGCGAACTTTATCCTTTATTGTCCTGAATTTAGAATGGATAAACAAGGAAATTATACAGAGGAAGAAGTGGTTAATCTTTTTAGAAATGCTACGAATGATTATGGTTTCAAATTTGACATCGAAGTTTCGGATGATATCGCATCAAAAGCACTTGTAATCAATAGCAAGAGAAAAGTTGTGATTAAACGTGGCGTTAAGTTTGACAAACGTTTTACAAATGGTTTAATTGAGCACGAAATTGGAGTTCACATGGTGACAACCATGAATGCGTTGGATCAACCATTAAAAATCTTTAGTATTGGTTTACCTGTAAATACATTAACGCAAGAAGGTTTAGCGATTTTAAGTGAATATTATTCTGATTCTATTAATCATAGCCGACTAAGAGAACTTGGTTTACGCGTTATGGCAGTTCATATGTTGACAAATGGAAAATCATTCAACGAAACATTTATGACCTTGATGGAAGAATACAAAATGCAACCAGAAGATGCATTTTATCTGACAACTCGCGTTTATCGTGGTGGTGGTTTTACAAAAGATGCACTTTACTTGAAAGGTTTGAAAACAATTTTGAATTATGTCGATCAAGGACGTTCTTTGGATAATTTATTGATTGGAAAAACTTCAGTTGAATACATTGATACAATTGACGAATTAGTTGAACGTAAAATGATTAATAAACCAAAATATCATACCAAAATTTTCAAAAAACATCTTGAAAATCCAGAAATCAACCCTATTTTACAATATATTTTTAACGGAATAAAAGATTAAAAAATAAAAACCCACTCAAATTTGAGTGGGTTTTGTGATTAATTCTCTTTCTCAATTCTTTTATCAAAATAGAATAATACAATTCCTAATGCAATAATACCTAAACCAAATAAACTTTCTTTTGGTTTTTGCATCAAAACGAAATAACAGATATATAAACTAAATGCTAAAAATATAGCAGGCAAGATATAAAAGAATTTACTTTTGATAATAGTTAATTGATCTTGTTTGATAAAGAAAGCTGTACAAACTGCTAATGTTGCTAATATTTGTAAAACAAACGATGTATAGGTAAAAATCACTTCAAAATCTCCTGAAAAAATTAGCAAAATACTAATTGCTGTATGCACCCAAATTGCACGAACTGGAATTCTATTTTTGTTCTCTTTCGCCATAAAATTCCACAATTTATTTTCGCGCGCTGTGGCTTGCGTCAAACGAGAACCAATCCACAAATAACCGCTAATCGTCGCAATTAATTGTAAAGCAATAAAGCAACTCACCCATTTTACATTATTTCCAAGCAGATTACCGAACGAAATATTTGCAACATTTTCTTGTCCAGCCAAAGTTCCTGCTGATGCATGTTTCAAGAAAACATAATTTAGCAAAACATAAGAAATCGTGACAAAAATAACGCCTATAAATAGTGCTTTTGGTAAGTTTTGTTTTGGTTGCTCAATTTCTTCTACGATGTATGAAGCCGAATTCCAACCTGTATAAGCAAAAGTAACATAAACCAAAGACGTCGCAAATGCAGGAAGTAACAATTCATTTTTCCAAGTCGAATCAAAAACTACCGCATTTGGCTCAACTGCTGGAGCAAAATAAAAACCTAAAACAATTAAAACAACAATAAATACAACTTTTAGAATAGTAAAAATATTCTGAAATTTACTACTCAAATTTAGACTGAATGATTGAAAAACGGCAACAATCAAAATCATGGCTATTGCAAATTCTTTTCCTAAATCAAACCCGAAAACATTCAAGTATTTTCCCATTGCCAAAGCCGCTAAAGAAATCGGCGCTGAGAAACCAACGAATAAAGAAATCCAACTTGATAAATAACCAAAAACGGGATGAAATGTCCGAGATAAATAAATATAATCTCCTCCTGATTGTTTAAATTTTGAAGCTAATTCCGAATAAATAAATGCGCCAATCAACGCTAACAATCCTCCTATTGACCACAATAATAAGATAGAAGTTGTATTTTTTAAATCAGAAATTTGATAACCCAAACTGGTAAAAACACCTGTTCCGATCATATTCGAAATCACTAAAGCTGCTGCGGTTTTCCAACCAATTTTTGAATGTGCCATACACAAAAAAGTGCCAATTGAATGTTTGAATTTACATTAAAATTGACACTTTGAATATTTTATTATTGATTAAAATTTAAAACTTGCACGTGCAAAATAATACGCTCCTGTCATCCCCATTTGAACTGGCGCATACGGAAAAATTCCATAATAAGAATTCTCATAAACTTGCTTGTCTGGGAAAACATCAAACAAATTATTTGCACCAATTGTAAAGTTGAAATTCTTTGTAATATCATAACCAATCGAAGCATCCGTCACCGCTTTTCCCGTATGTTCTTGGATACTTCCCCAAGGATATCCATCTTTTGTCACTTTTCCGAAATACGTGTTACGCACCATAAAATTGAATCCAGAAATTGCATAATTCAATCCTAAAGTTGCTTTTGTTTTTGGACTTAATGATTCGATAATATTGACTTGATCAGGACCAAAAAATTCTTCCGTTGGAATTGTTAAAGCTGTTGGAAAATGATAACCGACAATTTTTGTTTCGTTGATATTTCCTGATAAACTTGCATTCAATTTTCCTCGACCTAAACGTGTATCATAGGAAATTACTAAATCCAAACCTTTGGTTTCTGTATCAATTGCATTCGTAAAAATACGCGCTGTCGCTACATTATATTTTTCTAAAGCAGGATCTGTGATATCAGAAGTTAAGACAATTCGGTCATCAACTTTTATAAAATATCCATCCAATGTGATGAATAATTTTGAAGTCGGACGAAATGTTAAACCTAAACTTGCATTGATTGATTTTTCTTCTTTCAATTTATCCAAACCAATTTCTTTCGACAATTCAGACTCATTTCGGATAATTCCTTTTGTTACCAAAACTTGATCACCATTATCATTCAAGAATAAATCAGTATATGAATTACTAAAATATTTTTGTTGTAATGAAGGCGCTCTAAATCCTGTCGAAATTGCTCCACGAACCGAATACCCTTTTGCGTATTCATATCGCATCGCTAATTTTCCGTTGATTGTACTTCCAAAATCAGAATAATTTTCGAATCGTCCAGCCAAATCAGCCGTAAAATCTCCAAATTTCAATTCTCCATCTACATAAGCCGCAACTGAGTGACGATCACCTTTTACAACATTCAATGGAGAAAACCCTACAAAAGATTCAGATCCAGAACCTGAATAAGACGCTTCATCTCCAGCTTCAATTTTATATTGTTCAAAACGATATTCTCCTCCAAACGCTAAACTAACATTTTGATTGATTCGTTTCGAAAAATCTAAATTGACTGTATTTTGTAAAAATTGATGTTTCCCAGCGTAAAAATCGGTTGGAGAATTTAAGCCTAATGATTGATTAATTGAATTTTCTAAATCATACTTGAATGAATTTAATCCAAAAGTATTGCTCAAGTCAACTTTCCATCCATCATATGAATAACGTAATCCTGTAGAATTTGAATAATCATTTACATTAGATTTTAACGTTGCTTGAAAACCATTTGGATAAATTTTTAACGCATCTTCAGACAATTCACTTGGCAATCTTCTAAAACCAAATCCATTACCTTGGCGCAACGAAACTCCTCCAAATGAATAAAAATCTAATCGATCATTAATCGCCGTTTCAGCATTTACAAAAAATTGTTGATTCTTGATTGCCGCATCTCCAATTTGAAATCTAAAATCTTTTCTCGAAAGCCCTAAAGCAGCAATTTTAGCGTCATCCACAGCTCTTGCTACATCTGGATCATCTGCAAAATCGTACGCGAAATTATCTCCAAAAATATCTAAATTATGATCTTTCGAGCGATTTGTTTTTTTACGTTCACTTACAACAGCCGAAAAAACAATCGAACCCGATTGTCCTAGTTTCGTTCCATAACTTCCGTTAAAATTGTACGTTTCTCCATCATTTCGAGAAGTCTGACCATACGTCAAAGACGCGTCACCACCTGGTTTAGATTTCAAAACAATATTTACAACTCCCGCAATTGCATCAGAACCATATTGCGCAGCCGCACCATCACGTAAAACTTCAATTTTATCAATTGCTGAAATCGGAATTGCGCCTAAATCTGTTCCTACAGAACCATTTCCAACTGTATTTTGGTAATTCACCAACGAAGTTGTGTGACGTCGTTTTCCATTAATCAAAACCAAAACCTGATCTGGTCCCATTCCACGCAATGTCACAGGATCGATATGCTCCGTTCCATCGGCAGATGATTGACGAACAGAATTAAAAGAAGGAATAACCACATTCAAAATATCATTCACACTCAATTGAGGAGAAGACGTTTTCAATTTCTCAACATCGATAATATCGACAGGAACTGACGAATTAACCACCGTTCTTTCTGATGTACGACCACCGATTAAAATAACTTCGTTAAGATTTGTTTCCTCCTTTTCAACTTCTTGAGCAAAAAGTGTAGATGCGCAAATAAATGCGAATGAAGCAAGTAAAAATTTGTTTCTTTTCATTTTTAATTATCATAAAACTTTCAAGAAACCAACAGATAAAAGTGAAATACTTTTACTCATCTTTCCCTCTAATAGGTTGGATTTAGCACCTTAGATTATAAGTCATCTGGTTGCTAAGGTTTCACAGGGCCAATCCCTCCACCTTTCTTGATAAGTTATGCAAAGGTAATGTTAAAAAATGAAAACGCAAACAATACTCTATCAATTTCATAGAGTTATTGAATTAACAACGAAATATCCAATTCTTGGCTTTCGTCTAAATTCATCATCGCATTGATTCGTTTGAATGATTTAAAATTAACTAAATCTGAAACTTTTATATTTTTCTGAATGATTTCGCCTGATTGTAACAAAGCTTCTCGCATTGTCCCTTTCAACAGAAAAGTTCGTGGCGTGATCCATTGAGAACCGTCAAAAAAAACAATATTCGAATAAATACAATCTGTAATATAATTTGATTTTACCAAGACCAAATCATCTGTTTTTGACTCTTTTAAATATTCATCAAAAAACCAACGATCTAAATATTTGTAGGAATAATCAATTTTATTTTCGATCTCAAAAAGTTGAATACTTTCAATGGGTTTGATTTGATACGATTGAAATTCTACCGATTGAATTTCACGATCATAAACAATTCTAACTTTATATTTTTCGTCCGTTAAATCTGTCGGAAACTTAATAATTTCGTCCAATAAAATCGGATTGATTTCAGTAAAATTATCATTTCTTGTTCGATCAAATCTCGCTTGATGAAATTCTAAATTTCGAAGTTGTTTGTTTACACAACAAATCGATTCAATAAATTGGAACATACACTTTTTGTATTAATTCTTCGTACTCTGCTTTTGCCTTACTTTTTGCTGTTATTCCTCCTCCACTCTTGAAAAATAATTCACCTTGATTATTTTCGATGAAACGAATCATCACAGCACTATCAAGATTTTCGCCATCAAAAACACCAAAAACTCCTGTATAAAAATTTCGATGATACTTCTCGGCTTCTAAAATAATTTCAACGGTTTTCTTTTTGGGCGCACCGCAAATAGAACCAGCAGGTAAAAGTTGATCGAAAATCGTTCCTAAATTTTGACTATAATCATCATTCAAATCGCCTTTTATCTCAGAACTTACTTGCAAAAGTGTTGCATCATTTGTCTTCACCTCATCCATGTAGCGATAATTTATCACCTCAACATTTTCGGAAACAAGACTCAAATCATTTCTGATTAAATCGACAATTGTTGCATGTTCGGCAGCTTCTTTTTTATCATTCAAAATAAGTTGCTTCGCATTTAGAATCGAGGCATCAATGGTTCCTTTCATTGGATTTGAAAAGATTTTTTGATCTTCAATTTTCACAAAACGTTCGGGAGAAAAACAAACAAATTCGTTTTTATATTTCAATTTATATTTTGCTTCAGAAAACTGAAAAACTTCATCTAAAGTCAAATCTGTTTCAATTTTTGTTGGAAGCGTTAAATTCGTTAAATATGAATTTCCAAACAAAAGATTATCGTGAACATAATTGAATTTTGGCAAATATTCGTCGAAAGAAATCGGGAATTTATTGAATTTAAAATCTTTCTGAAAAGATTCTTTTTTTGTTGAATCTACTTCAAATTTTATCTCATCAGGTAATTCATTTAACGGAACTACTTCTCCATTTTCTTTCAAAAAATCGATCATAAAAAAAAAGGGAACTTTTGCAGCTCCCAATTCATTCATTTTCGTAAAAATCGAATGCTTTGCTAACATTCGATAAAATTAATATTATTCTTGGTTTGTACCAAGTAGATCAATTTCTGTTTTTTCATCATCTGTCAAAATCATATCTTTTAACATAAAATAAACCATCATATAGCCAATTGGATAAGTTGCTAACGCACCTACATAACAAGCAATAGCTCCTATTGAAGCAACCAGACTAACAACAATAGCTATTAGAACCATCCACCAAAAATTCTTTTTTACGATTGCATAAGAAGTTTTCATTGCGTCAATAGCGCTCATATTTCCATAATGAATAAGATACGGAGCCAGATAAATGCACGCTTGTAGGAATAATAAAAATATCGTCGCCACTAAGATATATAACATACCGAAAAGTGATGAACCAATCATTAATGCTGGATTTACATTTTCGGGATCATTAAACATAAGTGGTAAAAAAGAAAAAATAATATAAGGCGACAAAACGACAAGCGAAACTCCCATAACGATAAGCGTTAAAAGGAAATAGCTTCCTATATTTTTGAAACCTCCAAAAAATTCACCCAATTCTAATGACATTTTGTTTTCTGCACGTTCTGCACCAATCATAAATCCCATTATAAGTGGATACATCACAAAAAGAAATCCGATTACAGTGAAGGAAGTAAACATATAAATAATAGCTGCAACAAGAGCATAAATAACAAATGGCTGCCAATTATTTTGAAAAAGTTCTAATGATTGATTGAAATATTTCCCGATATCAAATTGGAATTTATTGTTTTTGTAATATTCAATTTTGTTGTAGTCTAATGTTTTCATCTTAACGTTGGTTTAATTGAAATTAATGTAAATTTGCTTGATTAGTAGAATAAAATTAATATTTGTTACAACATGAATGCAAACGATTTATTATCAATCATAAAAAATAGACGCTCTATATTTCCTCCGCAATACAATCAAGAAGAAATTACGCGCGAAGAATTGAATCAAATTTTTGAGGCAGCAAATTGGGCACCATCTCATAAAAAAACAGAACCTTGGCGTTTTGTCGTTTTAGAAGGTCCTGCAAAAGACCGTTTCCGCGAATACGTAAAGCGTGTTTATGTGCAAGGAACGCCAACAGATCAATTGAGCGACAGAAAAATAAATGCATTAATTGAGAAATGTGATAAGTCGAATAAAATTGTATTAATCAATTTTATCAACACAGAAAAAAATCCTGAATGGGAAGAATTAGCTGCTACTTCTATGGCAGTTCAGAATATGTGGTTAATGGCAAGTGCGCTAAAGATTGGTGCATATTGGTCTTCTCCAGCAAATATTATCGCCAATGTTGATGAGTTTACAACTATGGAAGAAGGTGAAAAATGTGTTGGTGTTTTCTATATGGGAAAATTTGATGGAGAAATCCCAGAAGCTATTCGTCAACCAATCGAAGATAAAGTGAGATTTTTAGAATATTAAAAATCTTCTGAAAATAATTTGAGAAAGACTACTATTTTTTAGTGGTCTTTTTTATTAAATAGAAAATCAACTCTTTATGATTTTTGTATATTTGAATAAATACTTTAATATGAAATACATGAAATCGATTTTTAACTACTTATTAGTTGTAATCTCTATTAGTTTTTTTACATCTTGCAAAAACTCTAATCTGCCTGTTTACAACGATCCAATCCCGAAACACGAAACATTTACAATTGATTCTAAAATTCTAAATGAAAAACGAGTTATTAATGTTTGGGTTCCAATAGAATATTCGACTTCTCAGGATTCGTTATCCGTTTTGTATATGCCTGATGGCGGAACAAAAGAAGATTTTCCACATATTGCAAACACATTAGATAGTTTGATTACTTCGAAAAAAATAAAACCAGTTATTTTGGTTGGAATAGAAAATATACAACGTCGCAAAGATTTGAGTCCACCAACTGAAAATGAAGAAGATAAAAAAATAGCCGATGTTGTGGGAGGTTCTAATCAATTTAGAAACTTTGTCAAGGATGAGTTATTTCCTGAAATCACGAAAAAGTATCGCACTAAAAATAATAAAGGAATTATTGGCGAATCGTTGGCTGGATTATTTATCATGGAAACTTTTCTGAAACAACCAGAAATGTTTGATTATTATATTGCAATTGATCCTTCACTTTGGTGGAACAATCACAAAATGTTATTGAATTCAAAAAATGATTTAGCTAAATTTCCTTCAACTCCAAAAAAGTTATGGTTTGCAGGATCTGGAGCAAGTGATATTTTACCTTATACAGATGATTTGAAGAATATTTTGACGCAAGAAAAACTTCCAAATCTACAATGGAATTATTCTCCAGAACCTAAAGAAGAACATGCTACAATTTACAGAGCAACTAAAGAAAAAGCACTGATTTGGAGTATTGGTAAATAAAATTTATCTGATAAACAAAAAACCCTCACTTCAAATGAAGTGAGGGTTTTTTATGCGATTCGTTTTCCTAAAATAGTTAAACTTCTTTCTATTCCGTCTAAAATTGCAATATTGGGATAATTTCCCCAATCTTCGAAACCAAAATGTTTGAATAGTTTTAAACTTGGTTCATTATGCGAAAAAATAAAACCTAAAATCGTTTTAATTCCAAATTCTGCTGCTTTCGTAATGCTATATTCCAACACTTGTTTTCCTAAACCTTTTCCACGTTGCATAGCATCTAAATAAATGCTAATTTCTACAGTTGCATCATAAGCTGGTCTTCCATAAAAAGATTGAAAACTTACCCAACCTACAATGTCTTTCAATTCATTTTCTACAACCCAAAGTGGTCTTTTTTCAGGTGAATGTTCTTCGAACCATTTTGCTTTACTTTCAACTGAAACTGGTTCTGTATCGGCAGTTACTAATCGCGAAGCTATTGTAGAATTATAAATTTCTGTTATTTTTTCTAAATCGCTTCGTTTAGCATCTCTGTATGTTAACATCTAAATTTTTAAATTTTATTCTCTTTTTGATTTTAAAAAGGAATATTCTTTTTCATCGCCATCATATAGCCCAAATGCATTGCTTCGTGAATATTGTTGTACAAAATTGCATCTTCAATCGATTCTAACGTCATACCAAAACTTGTTTTATATGATCGATAATACGATAGTTTTTCCGAACGATAATCCTTGAACATCTGCATTGGTGTACTTTCCAACATTTCCTTCAATTCTGTCACATCTTCTTCCGTTACTTCCGTATTTCCGATTGTTCCTTTTTTATACTTCTGAATAAACTGAATATCGACCAACATCCTATTATCGGTTAAATAATAATGGATCAATTGCTGTGTTGCCAAAACGTGAGCCGCATTCCAAAACAAATTGTTTTTATAGCCAACAGGTATATAAAGTAGTTGTTTCAGAGAGTGTTGTTCAAGCTCATCAATAATCTGTTTTCTTATATTCGTCAGATAAATAATATGCTCTTCCATAGTCAGATTTAAAGTTTAAATATACATCAAATTAAGTCTATTTATCAAATTATAAAGCAAAACAATTAAAATCACGTTTTTAGATTATTTAAAGTCTTTGATTCTTCGTAATTTTGTCTCATTAAAATTAAAAGATGGCTTACACAAGAGATCAAATATATCAAGTATTAGAAGAATTAGGTATTCGCAATTGGATGCGTAACGCTCAAGTGATGGGAAATGATATTATATTGGATATTGTTTCTCCTTCGCCTGCAATGCACGAACGCAAGCGTTTGGAAATTGCGTTGAAAAATGCATTTAAAGAAAATTTACCTGAGTCAAATCTTAAACTTAACATTTCTGTTGAAGTTGAAGAAAAAAATCCGAACGAAATCAAAGGTTCTGAATTGCCAGGTGTTAAAAATATTATCGCTGTAGCATCAGGTAAAGGTGGTGTTGGTAAATCTACTGTTTCATCAAACTTAGCAATAAGTTTAGCAAACATGGGATTCAAGGTAGGTTTATTAGATGCTGATATCTACGGACCTTCTATGCCAATTATGTTCGATTGTCAAGATGCTCGTCCATATTCTGTAGAAGTTAATGGAAAAACGAAAATAAAACCAGTAGAAGCTTACGGAATTAAATTATTATCAATTGGATTCTTTGCTGATACAGATCAAGCAATTGTTTGGAGAGGACCGATGGCTGCAAAAGCATTGAATCAAATGATTCGTGATGCACATTGGGGAGAATTAGATTTCTTATTAATCGACTTACCTCCAGGAACAGGTGACATTCATTTATCTATCGTTCAACAAGTTCCAATTACAGGAGCTGTTGTAGTTTCTACGCCTCAAAATATTGCATTAGCAGATGCAAAAAAAGGAGTTGGAATGTTCCAAATGGAAGCGATTAATGTTCCAGTTTTAGGAATTGTAGAAAATATGGCGTATTTTACACCAGAAGAATTACCTAACAACAAATATTATATCTTTGGACAAAATGGTGCAAAGAACTTAGCAGAACAAATTGGTGTTCCTTTCTTAGGCGAAATTCCAATTGTACAATCTATTCGCGAAGCTGCTGACGTTGGTCGTCCAGCTGCAATGCAAGAAGATACTGTTGTAGCTAATGTTTACAAAGAAATTGCACGTAACGCAGTACAAAGTTTAGTAGAACGTAACAATACTTTGCCTCCAACAGAAGCCGTTCGTATTACAACGATGGCAGGTTGTTCGGCAAAAAATTAAAAAAAGTAAAAGATCATGACTCCAGAAGAAAAATATTCAGAAGTTGAAAAGGCCTTAACTGAAATTAGACCATTCTTAAATTCAGATGGAGGCGATATCGAATTAGTATCTGTAGAAGATAATATTGTAAAAGTTCGCCTTACAGGTGCATGTATAGCATGTTCTGTCAACCAAATGACCTTAAAGTCTGGTGTTGAAATGACCATCAAAAAATATGTTCCAGAAATAGTTTCGGTTATCAATGTTTCAGATTTTGAAACTTCAACTGAAGCAGATCAAATATCTTCCTTAAAAGAAGAAAATTAGAATATCATTAGATTCTCATAAATTAAAACGCCTTTATATCAATTTATAAAGGCGTTTTATTATTTTTGGCAAACAATTTGAATCTTAACCTCAAAACCAAAAATTCAAAATGAAAAAATATATTTTATTTTTTACTTTTATTGTCCTTTCATTTGCATTGCCTTTAAATGCTCAAAACAACTACAAAGTTGGCGAAAATCTAAAATTTAGAGTTCATTATTCTGGATTGAATGCAGGTTTTGCTTCCATTGATGTAAGAGAAGCTACATTGAATGGAAAAAGCCATTATCACATCATAGGAAAAGGAACTTCAACAGGTGCTGTGCGTGCTTTTTTTAAGGTAGATGATAATTACGAATCGTATATTGACAAAACAGATTTGAAACCTACAAAATTTGTTCGAAATATTGTAGAAGGAAGTTACAAACGTCATCAAATCTATTATTTTGATCATGCCAATAGAAAAGCAAAAGTTGAAAATAAACGAGATGGAAAAGTTACAACAGAAACGATTCCTTACGATGCGCAAGATTTACTTTCTGCTTTTTATAGCTTACGTAATGCCAATCATACCACTCTTAAAACAGGAGATTATTTGAACGAAAATATTTTTCTTGGTGATGAAACGCTTAAATTTCGATTGAAAGTTTTGGGACGTGAAACCCTAAAAACAAAATTCGGAAAAATTGCAGCAATCAAAATTCGTCCGTATGTACAATCTGGTCGTGTTTTCAAAGAATCAGAATCGGTTACAATGTGGATTTCTGACGATGATAACTTAGTTCCGCTAAAAATAAAAGCGGGTTTATTAGTTGGATCGTTAAATGCAGATCTAAATGAATATAAAAATTTAAAATATCCTATTACTTTTACGAAGTAAATTGAAAAAGCGAAGTTCGAAATCCGAATTTCGCTTTTTTTTATTTCTCCAAATATTCCAAAAAAACATCACTCGGAATTTCCATTGCACCCAAACTCGCTAAATGTTCGGTATAAACTTGACAATCGATCAATTTATATTTCTTGTGGTATTTTGCAACAAATTGTATAAAACCAGCTTTGGAAGCATTGCTCACTTTCGCAAACATACTTTCTCCACAAAAAACATCGCCCATATCAATTCCATAAAAACCACCAACCAATTCGTCGTTTTGCCAAACTTCAATACTTTTAGCGATTCCCATTTCATGTAACGTACAATATGCTTCGATCATATCATTTGTAATCCACGTTCCGTCCTGATCTTTTCTATACGCTTGCGAACAATTTGTAATCACTTCTCGAAACGCTTTATTTTCTGAATACGTAAATATTTGATCTCGAAAAACTTTCTTCATCGATTTCGAAACATGTAAATTTTCTGGAAATAAAACAAATCGATCTTGTGGAAACCACCAAATAATTGGATCTTCTTCATTAAACCAAGGAAAAATTCCTTTCTGATAAGCCAAAATTAGGCGTTCTGGCGAAAGATCTCCTCCAACAGCTATAATTCCCTCGCTATTCACTTCATCGTAATCAGGAAAGATTAAATCAGAACTTAACCAATACATATCGTTTTGTGTATAATTTATATAAAATTAAAAAAACGTGTCCAATAAAGAACACGTTTAGTATTAATTGATGTTTTTTTACTTAGAATGGTAAATCATCATCATCTCCATTAGAAAAAGTATCAACTGGAGGCGCTGGTGCAAAATTATCGTAACCTTGAGGTGCTTGTGCAGCTGCATTCGCCATATTCTCAATTCTCCACGCTTGGATTGTATTAAAATATCTTGCTACTCCTTCTGGATTAATCCACTCACGACCACGAATATTGATAGAAACTTTCACTTCATCACCAGGTTTGTAAGCATTCAACACATCAGTCTTATCTTGTGTAAGCTCAATTAAAATATCTTGTGGATATTGTTCTTGCGTTGTAACAACAAATTCTCTTTTCTTGAAACTTGCAGTAATATTTTGAGTTTCAAATACTTTCTTAATTCTTCCTGTAATTTCCATTTTTGTAAAAGCTTTGTACAAATTTAGAATGTAAAAAAAGATTAAAAAAATTTTATTTCGAAATTTTGTTAGAAAGAAAACTTGTGTATATTTGCAATCCAAATCGGTGAGATTTTAGCGGGCGTGGTGGAATTGGTAGACACGCTAGACTTAGGATCTAGTGCCGCAAGGTGTGGGAGTTCGAGTCTCCCCGCCCGTACAACAGCAAAGACTTTGAAAAATATTTCAAAGTCTTTTTTTTATGACTTATTACTTTATAATATTTTTTATAAATTTAGATAATTATTTGGTTACAAGTTGTTTGGTATGTATTCGAAAAGAAAAAGAAATTTGAAATCTGGAGGGAGAACTATCCCCATTTTTGAATTTATAGTGGTTGTAATTATCATCATTATTTTGATTTACTTCGCAGTTTTCTAAGGAAATTATTCTTCATTTTTTTAAACATTAATTTATAATTATTTAGAAGAAAAATAGAATCAAATCAAAGAATCTGTTAAGCAAAAATTTGGAGATTAGTTTGATGATGATGCTGAAGATAATGCGAAAAATTATCAGCCACAACCTTAATTGATATAGAAAATGGTTAGAATTTAGATTCTAACCATTTTTTTATGCTTCTATATCTTTATAAAATGTTTTTCTACGTTTATGGATAACCGGATCAAAGTTTTTCCATAATTGTTGCACTTTTGTATTCTCCTCTAGCAAAGGATTGGTCTCTAAAGTTTTAATTCCTCTCGCTATAAATCGATCATAAAGCTCTTTAAAAATCAAGGCGTTAACACCTTTATTTTGATAATGAGGATGAATTCCAATCAAATAAAATTCGACATGATCGTTCTTTTTTTGCGCTTGCATCAAATGCCACCAACCAAATGGGAACAATTTTCCTTTCGTTTTCTGGAAAGCTTTTGAAAATGAAGGCATCGTAATCGCAAAAGCAATCATTTTGTTGTTTTTATCTTTTACACATGAAATAAAATCGGGATGAAGAAATTTTAGATATTTCTTTTTGTAATGCTCAACCTGAAATTTTTCTATCGGAACAAAACTTTGCAATTCTGCATACGTCACATTCAACAAATCAAACATTTCGTCTACATAAGGTAACATTTCGTTAATTGTATCAAATTTATACGTATCTATTTCGTAACGTTTTTTGAGCATTTCACACAATTTATCCATTTGCTTTACCTTGCCCAAATTCGCAATATCAATAGAATATTCTAACCACTCGGCTTTTGGTTGATAACCTAATTCTTGCAAATATATTGGATAATATTCGTAATTATATAAACCGATCAAAGTGGCAACTTTATCAAATCCTTCTGTTAATAATCCAGCTTTATCCATATTCGAAAATCCCATCGGACCTTCTATATAACTCAGTTTATTATTTTTAGCAATGTTTTCAACAGTTGTTAATAAAGCTTTTAAAATGTTGATATCATCTTTAAAAACTAACCAACCAAAACGAATTTTAGTCTTTCCAATTTCTTTTACTTCGGTCCAATTAATAATCGAAACAATTCGTCCAACTACTTCTTTTCCTTTGTAAGCTAAAAAATAGTTAGCTTCAACCGTCTCAAAAATTGCATTATTTTTATCAAAACTTGCGAGTTCATCTTTCTTTAAAGAAGGCACCCAATACGGATTATCTTTATACACTTCAAAAGGTAAATCGACAAATTTCTTCATTTCACTTGGCGTATTCACCTCTCTTACTTCGATCATATGCTATTAAATTGCGTCTTACAGATTCTAATTTAGGGAGATTTTTTTAGAGAACAATTTTCTCTTCTACAGATTTTCCGTTTTTATCTTTTCCGTAAAATAAAATATAATCAAGCTTTACGGAGATTCCAGCCGTTCCTTTCTTCTGTTTTAAGAAAACACGATTCAGTGTTATCAACTTGTTATTAACAGTTGTTTGAACAATTGGATTTTTTTGAGAATCAAGCTTAAGCGTTAATTTTTGAGTTGGATAAGAAACCAATGTCAACTGAAAAACATTCTTTTCAATTTTCTTAATATCTAAACCATATGCCAATTTCTTTTGTATAGAAGTCAAGGGCTTTTTTGAACCATCTTCGGCATAAAGAATACGATAAATATCAACTGGATTATCATCATCTAAAATTCCTTTGCTCGAAAAAATAGCATCGTAAACAAACGTATTTTTATTGTCGTTGTGTTGAATGTAAAATAATCTATTTTCTGATTTTGGAGGAACAGGATAACCTTGTTGTGCATTTACAACAAAAGAAAAAAGGATAGAACAAATAATTAATAGGTTTTTCATTGATTGATATTTTTAAAAATAGAAGATAGGAATTATTTGAATGATTATCTAAATCCAAATAAAAAGTTTCGAAACTTTTACTTGTTCAATATTATTTTGATCAAGAAAATCTTGCGGAAATTTGATTAAATCTGAAATTGGAATAATTTCATCATTCTGAATAAAATTATATTTACCATGACCAGTTTGATATTTAGAACTTTTATTAGAAACTTCGTGATTGATTTCAATCATTTCATCTTCTAAATCAATAGTAATTTCTGATTCTTTTTCTACAACGAACAAAACCTTTTTATTCCTGAAAAAATAAATTTCTCGCTTAGATTCATGTAAGAGATGATTGTAAGTATTGGCAACTGGAATGGTAAAAACAAAGAATAGTATCAAAAAAATCATTCCAATAATTATGTTAGTTAAAATGAAATCTGTCACAAACAATAATTGATAAGCTATAAATAAAAAAGTAAGACAAAGAATTGCAAAAAGAATCATATTAAAAACTGAAATATAGCTTAAAAAACCAATTTTGACGCGAATAACTTCATCATTTTCGTGTTTATATTCTTTTTGAGACTCAATGATAAATAAAATAATTGGTAAAAAGATTATCAACAAAAGTAAGATGATGAAAATCGAATTTTCTGTACTCATTTTTTATTTTTTTATTTTCTCTTTGACGAATTCTACAATAATTGGAACCAAAGAAAACACAATAATTGCCATTACGACAATTTCGAAATTGTTTTTGATAAATGGAATTGTTCCAAGGAAATAGCCAGTCAATGTAATCCCGAAAACCCAAATTGTTCCTCCGATAAAATTATATTTGATAAATGTGCCATAATGCATTTTAGAAATCCCTGCAACGAAAGGTGCAAGCGTTCTTACAATCGGAACAAAACGTGCAATTACAATGGTTTTTGAACCATATTTTTTAAAGAAATCTTCGGTCTTTAGTATCGCAGAATCTTTAATAATTCGTTTACCGAAAATTTTAGCTGTGACTAATTTCGTTCCTAAGGTTTTCCCAATCGTATAATTGACTGTGTCGCCTGCAATTGCCGCGATCCAAAGTAAACCTAATACGATATAAATATTGAGTTGAGCTGGAAAAGCCGCAGCTAACATCCCTGCTGCAAATAAAAGCGAATCGCCAGGTAAAAAAGGCATGACAACCAAACCTGTTTCGATAAAGATTAAGAGAAATAAAATCAAGTAAAACCAATGTTGATAATCATTCAAAATGGTTTCTAAATATTTATCGATATGTAGAATATAATCTAAAATTTCCATGATTTAAAGGTATAAAAAACTCGACCGAAGTCGAGTTAAGTTTTTATTGTTATTCTTGTTCAACAATCTTTTTTTTGCCAAACTTTTCTTTGATAATTTCTACAAAAATTGGAAGTACAGAAGCGATTGTTATTCCTAAAATTACTTTAGAAAAATTATTTTGAACCCATTCGATATTTCCTAAAAAGTATCCAATAAGTGTTAAACCAACAACCCATAACACAGCTCCAATTACGTTATATGTAATGAAAATAGAATATCCCATTCGTCCGATTCCTGCAACGAAAGGCGCTAAAGTTCTTACAATTGGTACAAAACGTGCAATTACAATGGTTTTTGAACCGTATTTTTCGTAGAATTCGTGCGTTTTATTGATATGTTCTTCTTGGATGAAATTTTTACCAAAAATCTTAACCTTAGTTGCTTTGTAACCAACTTTCTTTCCGATGGTATAATTCAATGTATCACCGAGTATCGCGGCCACCAAAAGAATTGCAATCATAATCCACACATTCATATCATTTGTTTCTTGTGCAGCTAACATCCCTGCCGCAAACAACAATGAATCTCCAGGTAAAAAAGGCATCACAACTACACCTGTTTCCACGAAAATGATTAAAAATAAAATTGCATACAACCACAAACCATATTCATTTGCAAACTCTGCTAAATGTTGGTCGATATGCATAATAAAGTCAAAAAGACTCATAAATACTTCCATAAAAGTTGATTAAATTTCCGAAGCATTAAATGCATTTTTGATATGATTTACGCTCCAAGATTGTTGTTTTTTTAAAAGTGCTAAAATATCAAATCTTACCTCAGAAATAAAATTATTTTTCTGAATAAAATCATCTGCGGCAAGAATTAACAATTTCTTCTTCTTTGTGTTAACAGAACTTTCTGGCTCCGCAACATAATTTGAAGTACGACTCTTAACCTCTATAATAACAATCTCATTTTCAAATTGAGCAATAATATCGATTTCGGCTTTTCTGTAAAAATAATTTCGAGCCAATATTTTGTATCCATTTTGGATTAAATAATTAACAGCAAAATTTTCTGCTTCTTTTCCGAAATCGTAACTAATACTCATTCAAAAAAATTATTTTGTTCCGTACAAACGATCTCCAGCATCACCTAAACCTGGAACGATATATCCATTTTCATTCAATTTTTCATCCAAAGCAGCCAAGAAAATTGGAACTTCTGGATAAACATTTTGTACAGCTTCCACTCCTTCTGGACAACCAACTAAACAAGCTAAACGAACAGATTTTGCTCCTTTTTCTTTTAAAATTTCGATTGCTTTGATTGCAGAACCTCCTGTTGCTAACATTGGATCAACCAAAATTACATCCCGAGAATTTAAATCAGTTGGGAGTTTACACAAATATTCAACTGGTTGTAATGTATCATGATCGCGGTAAAGCCCAATATGACCAACTTTAGCGGTAGGAATTAATTGATGAATTCCTTTTACCATTCCCAATCCTGCACGTAAAATTGGAACGATAGCCATATCATTTCCTTTTAATTTGTAACCGATTGTTTTGGTAATTGGCGTTTCAACTTCTACTTCTTCAAGCTCGATGTTACGTGTAATTTCGTAACACATCAAACCTGAAATTTCGTCTACTAATTCACCAAATTCTTTCGTTGTTGTGTTTTTATCACGCATTTGCGTAATTTTTGCTTTTACCAACGGGTGAGAAATGACTGTTAAATTATCTTGTTTCATATATGTTTGTATAATGATGCAAAGTTACATTATTTGAAGTAACATTTAACTGAACTTTTGCACCCATTTTTAGCGCAACATTGTGACCTGTATGTCCTGCAGGAAATCCGAAAGCGATTGGAATATTTATTTTTTTTGTATAACTATGAATGACTTCATACGTTTTTGGATCGAATGGATGATTGTAGTTTTCAGCATTTTCTTCTTCCGTATCCATGTGCGTAAAGTTCCCTAAAATAATTGCGTTTACATGAGTAAGAATTCCGTTTCGTTTAAGATTCATCAACATTCGGTCGACTGCATACCAACTCTCAAACCAATCTTCTAAAAATAAAATCTTATCCGTAGGATTTGTAATCGCAGATTCGCTCCCTAAAAGGGAATAAACAATCGAAAGATTTCCTCCGATTAATTCTCCTTTTGCTTCGCCTAAATTATTGTAAGCATGTGATTGAATTTCGTAATTAATTTCCTTCCCAAACAATGCTTCATAAACACTTTGATAAGATGTTGGATGATATTCGGTATTTGCTAATTTCTTTGCTGTAACACCGTGTATTGTTTGAAAACCTAATCGATTAAAATGATTGTGAAAAACAGTGATATCAGAATAACCAATTATCCATTTTGGTGATTTTTTGAAATTTGTTAAATCTAATTCATCAATAATTTTCACAGAACCATAACCTCCTCTAGCACACCAAATCGCTTTAATTTCAAAATCATCCAACGCCCACTGAAAATCTTCTGTTCTCATTTCATCTGTGCCTGCATATCGATAACCAAAATCATATTCGGCATAAATATTTTTCCCTAAAACTGGAACTAATTTCCAAGATTTTATGAGCTCAATTGTTTCTTCTAATTCTCCTTTGAGCATTCGCTTTGCAGGAGCTACTATTGCTATTTTATCCCCTTCTTTTAAAAAATCAGGCTGAATCATTTTACAAATTTTCATCAAAGGTAAACACAAAAAAAAAGACGAACTATAAAAGTTCGTCTTTTTATTATTTATAAAATTTATCTTAGAAATTGTATGTTACACTTGCATTCCAAGTTCTTCCATTCCCCCAGAAGTAACCGTAGTTGTCTTTACGAGAAATGTATTGATCATTGAATAAATTGTTGATATTTCCTCTAAATTTAAGTGATTGACTGTTTGTAATTTTAAATTTATAAGACATTCCTAAATCTACCGTTGCGTATGGATCGATAGGAACATTAACATAAGTTTTTCCAGCAATTGAAGCTTTAGCAGCATCAATTAAATCAACATTTTCAAAAACACGAGCAAAATAGTTAAAGTTTGTATCAAAAGACCAAGCACGAGTAATATTTACTCTAGTTCCCATACCAAACGTAAATTGTGCTGCATTACCAACATAAGCATCTAATGATTCTTTTCTGTTTTCATAACCAGGAACTAATGCTTGTGTATCTGTATCTTGAACTTGGAAATTATAAGCTCCAGTGTATTTCCAGTCACCATAAGATGTATAACCTGTTACAGTCCAAGCATGAGATATTTTTGCTTCAAAATCTGCCTCTAAACCTTTGTGAACTTCAGATAAGTTTGTTGCAATGAAACGAACGTTAGCATGGTTATCTCCATTAGCATCGACAAAATCTTGACCAGAATAAGTCATCGATCTATTATCCCATTCTGTATAATAAGCATTAAGATTTACTCTTAATGTACGAGATTTATAACGGTAACCAGCTTCAATACTTTGTAAAATTTCGTTGTTAACTGGTAAGTCTTCTACATAATTTACAGTATTACGAACAAAAATATTATTTAAATATGGTTGACGAGAATATTTCCCAACATTAGCAAAAATACTATTTTCACTATCTATATTGAAAGAAGCTCCAGCTTTTAAGTTATATCCAATTTTAGTACGCTCCCCTGAGTAAGCTTTACCATTTTTAAATTTGATTCCTTGTGCAGCTGCTGTTTCTGCAGTATAGTTCCAGTTATCATATTTCTCATACTCTTGCCAAGATAATGCTCCTTGGAAGAAAGCAGAAAATCTTTCGTTAGAATATTCAGCTTGTCCAAAAAATCCTTGATAATTAATACGCTCTGAATTATCAAAACCTATTCTTTCTGAATGTTTAGCTTTATTAAACAATGCATTCCAAGGACTTGCACTGAATGTTTTTGTAACTTCGTATCCTGCTGGTCTACTAACATTAACATTTCTTACATCAGTACGAGCTCTAGCGCCTAATAAATTATTTAATTGTTGATAATGCTCTCCTGTATAAAAACGAATATCTGTACCTACATTAAACGTTAAACCTTTCTTTGTATCAAACGTAAGATTAGATACCGCTCCATACCAGAAATGATTATTAACTGAAGAAGCTAATACTGTACCATTTCTATACCCATCAGAAATACCATTTTTTAACGTTGCGTTATTTGCATAAATATTTCCCCAATTAATCTCTCCATTATTTGTGTAACCACCTCCTGGAGTATAACCAATTCCGTTACCAGCATTACCTACACTTCCACCAGTACCTGTTGAAGCGTAAACTACTGTAGATAACGATAAGTTTTCATTAATCGTAAAATCCCAGTTTAAATTAGCAACTGGTTTATGATAATAATTTGTACGTGCAGACATTGCCTCTCCATTGTAAAAACCATAATTAGAATTACCTTTTCTTCCAGTAATATCATAACCTGGTTTTGTTACAACACCATTTTTATCACGTTCAGACACCATTGGTTTAGAGTAATTCTGATCGTGTTGTTGTGGTGCACCAAAAATCATTAAGTTGAATGTATGACGATCATTTGGTTTAAATCCAACAGAAACAAAGTAAGATTGTCCTTTACCTTCTGTACCACGAGCAAAACTTCTGTGAGCTGACCAATTATCAAAAACAAAAGAAGCTCCCCATTTGCCTTTCATACCTGTATTATATCCTACAGTTTGTTTTTGGTAAGAATCATTTCCTGCGAAATAACGTACAAATCCTCCTTCTTTTTTATCTGTTGCTTTTGTTACTATATTTACAGTTCCTCCAATAGAAGAAATTGCTAACTTAGATGATCCTAAACCTCTTTGTGCATCAATTACAGTTGCAATATCAGAAACTGATTGCCAGTTAGACCAATATACACTTCCGTTATCCATTCCGTTCATTGGTTGACCATTCAATAAGAAAGCAGTATTTGATTGATCAAAACCACGCATATACATTTTTGCATCTCCAAAACCTGAAGCTTGGTCTGCAATATAAATAGATGGCGAATTTTTTAATAATTCTGGAAATTCAACATTTCCTACACCTTTATCCAAAATTTGCTCCCTTGTAATAACTGTAGAAGCAACTGGTGTTTTACGATTTTCTGTAACGTCGATTACACCTTTACCAATGATTAATGTTTCACTTAAAGATACATTTTCGTCTTGTTCAACCTTTGTAGAATCTGTTGGTTCAACAACTTGAGCGAAAGATAATGATGCCGTTAAGGCAAAAGCTCCTACTAATAAAAGCTTTACTGAGTTTAACCTCATCTTATGAAATAGTTT